>JBBRZY010000438.1:0-4789 GCA_038252885.1 Anaerolineales bacterium
AGACCGACCAGACCGCCAACAACAGCGCCGAGGATACTTCGACGGATCACTCGGCCGCCTCCGGTTTTGGCCCCAGCACGGGCCATATTTTTTGTTTCGTCCTGGCTCTGGACGTTGATTGGGCCGCGCGGCGCATCAGGCGGCCTCGGGGGTAGTGGGTCCGAGGAGGTCCCACCAGTTGCCATACAAGTCCTCGAACACGGCTACGGTTCCGTAGGGCGCGGCTTTCGGCGGCCGGACGAAGGTGATGCCGGCGGCCTGCATGTCGGCGTAGTCGCGCCAGAAGTCATCAGTGTGGAGGAACAAGAAGACCCGGCCGCCGGTCTGGTGGCCGACGGCGGCGGTTTGCTCGGGCGTGGTGGCGCGGGCCAGGAGGAGCTGCGTGCCGGTGGAGCCGGGCGGCGCGACCAGCACCCAGCGCTTGTCTTGTTCGGGCTGGTAGGTGTCTTCGACCAGGGAGAAATGCAGCTTGTCGCAGAAGAAGGCGATGGCCTCGTCGTAGTCGCGGACAACTAAGGCGATGTGGATGATTGACTGCGGCATGGGGACAGATTCCTTGGGGCGGTTGGGTGGCCAACGCGGCGATTAGTTTGGAGTAGGCCCACGCGCGAGGGCTGACTGGCCGGGGCGGGCGCGGCGCGCCGAGCGGGCGATGACCCAGACGAGCACCAAGATGTAGAGGGCATAGCTCAGCCAGGGCGGAAACCAGGTTAGGCCAAGCGCCACGAGATAGAAGCCGTTGACCACGATGTAGATGGGCGCGATCGCCCGCAGTCCGGCGGGGCGGATGGAGACTGGGCGACTTTTCAGGCCCAGTCTGGTAATTGGTTCAACTCGATAATATTCCCTTCCGGATCTCGGAAGTAGACAAATTGAAATCCGGCCACTTCTTTGGGCTCCTTGAAGGTAATGGGTTCCGACAGGAAGGTGATGCCTTTGGCCTTTAGTTCCGCATAGGCGGCTTGGATGTTATCGACCACCAAAGCCATGTGACGATAGCCAGGCTGATTGGCCGGCAGCGGCGCCCCAGTGGGAGGCAGCCGAGGCGCAATGAATTGAAATAGTTCCAGCTCGACCGGCGAGTTGGGAAGGCTCAGATGAACGCCCATGGCTTCGGCACCAGGAACGCCCACCCCGCGCTGAAAATCGGCAGTCTTGACTTCATAACGGCGTTTTACTTCAAACCCCAGCACTTGAGTATAAAAATCGATCAGGGTGGGCATGTCTTCGGCCACCAGGGCGACATGCCGGAAGCGTTGAATGTGCATGAGAAACCTCTCCTAATCGGACGACTCTGTGAACGCGAAGTTAGACGTACAATGCGTTTGGTCCAGTGGCATTGGGGCTGTCGATCAACATGGATTGTAACGGTGACTCTTTGCCTGTCAATGACGTTGATTGGGCGCTAGGCGTGCCAGCGCCGGCTCCGTCCACTTATGCCTGAACTCCCTGAACTAGAAGTCGTGCAAGAGGTGCTCAACCGCCGGATCGTCGGCCAGACGATTGCGGCGGCGGAGGCCATCCCGCCCGGCGCGGCGATTGTGGTGCGCGACCTGACGGGGACGGGCTTGGGCGCGGCGCTCACAGGGGCCATGTTTCAAAGCATTGTCCGACGGGGCAAGTTTTTGGTGTTTACGCTGGCGGCGGCGGACGGTGGGGCGCTGTGGCTGGTGATCAACCCCAAGCTGACGGGGCGGCTGCAACTGTGCGCGCCAACGGCCAAGAAGGCGGGGCCGGTGCATGCGGTGCTGCATCTCAGCGGCGGGCGTGATTTGCGATACGTGGATCAGAAGAAGATGGGGCAGGTGTTTGTGACGCGGACGTCGCCGGAGCGGGCGGCGATTGCGGACTTCGCAGGGCTGGGGCCGGACGCTTTGGCTGTCGGCCGCGAGGACTTCAAGGCACGGCTGAAGAGGTTTCAGGGCGAGATTAAGGGCGTGCTGACGCGCGGCGAGTGTGTGGCGGGGATTGGGAATGCGTATGCGGACGAGGTGCTGTGGTGGGCGAAGCTGCACCCGTATCGCAAGCGGGCCAGCCTGACGGCGGAGGAGGTGGATAAACTGTACTCCGGGATGCGGACGTGCCTGCTCGACGCGACGGAAAAGGTGCGGGCGGAGATGGGCGAAGACATCCACCTGAAGCCGCGCGAGTTCTTGGCAGTGCATATGAAGGGCGGCGAGGCGTGCCCGCGCTGCGGCACCACGATCTCGCTGATTGGCGCGAACCAGCGCATTACCAACTTCTGCCGCCAATGCCAGCCGGGCGGGCTGTTCAAGGGGATGTAGGTATCGGCGGCGCAGGCGGCGACGAATGCAGGCTCTCATTCTCTGCTGCGGTTTGCCAGGCACTGGCAAGAGCACGCTCGCCGAACGGTTGGGCCGCACGTTGTCGATCCCGGTCTTTGCTAAGGATTGGCTGGAGGCGGCCCTCTGGCGCAGCGGCATCGGACGCGAGCAAGGCTCGGGCTGGGCGGGCTATGAGCTGCTGAGTGCTATGGCTGAGAGCCAGTTGATGTTGGGGCAGTCGGCGATCCTGGATTGCGTCGCGGGGCGCGAGCCACTGCGCGGCCAATGGCGGGCGCTGGCTGAACGCCACGGCGCCGCTTTTCGGCCGGTCGAGTGTACTTGTGCAGATGAAGCGCTGCACCGCCGCCGCCTGGCTGGCCGGCAGCGCGGCATTCCCGGCTGGTACGAGCTGGACTGGGCCGAGGTCGAGCGCATCCGCGCTGAATATGAGCCCTGGACGACGGCGCGGCTGGTGCTCGAGATGGCTACGCCCGTGCCCGACAACCTGGCTGCCGCGCTGGCTTATGTGGAGGCTTAGGCGCCAGATGGTTTAGTTAGCGCCAAGGCTAATGGTAAGCGCAAGACGGGATGGTTTCAGTTGGTGTTGGTGGCCCTCATCCCCGGCCCTTCCCCTGAAGCGGGAAGGGTGACTATTGGCGGGGTAAGGGCTGAGGACATGTGGCTCGGCCTTATCTGAACTGGATTGGGCTTAGGCGGATCTCGCTTAGGAGTGCACGGTGGACAGCGGGCGGATTGTGAACCTGATCAAACAACGTGCTGCGTAGGCGACGCTGAGCGGCTTTGGCCAGCGCGAAAAGGGCGCCAATATGCGAAACAATTTAGGCAGAATTGCTTTGCTGTCTCATTTGGTCGCAACCGACCCAAGCGTCGGGTAAAATTCGGGCATGGCTAAAACTCGATGGCTCCTGAGCGCGGCTGGCTTGCTGTTCGCGGCCGCCCTGCTGATTGCAGCGCAGCGCCCGGCCGCCACACCGCCCGAAGTGCGCGGGTTCCAGGCGGTGACGCCCGCTGCTGGGTGGGTGCTGCTCGGCTCACAACTTTTCTGGACGAGCGACAACGGCGCGCACTGGGCCGAGATTACGCCGGCGGGCGCGGGCCAGAGCGAGGTGCGCGCCGGTTGGTTCGTGGACGCGCAGCAGGGCTGGCTGGTGGCCCTCAGCGGCGCGCCGGGCGATGACCCGGTCTATCAACTGGTGCACACGGGCGACGGCGGCCACACCTGGCAGGCCACGCCGCTGGCCCTGTTTGCGCCGGGCGAGACGGCGGCGCTGGCGGGGCAGGTGGCCCTAAACTTTCGCGATGCCAAACTGGGTTGGCTGGTGGTGCAGCAGGCGACCGGCAGCGCGTTTGAGGTACGCACTTTCTTCCGCACGGACGATGGCGGGGCGAGTTGGGCGCGAGTGAACGCCACCGAGGCGCCGCCCGAGTTGACGCTGGGCGGGGGCCTGAGCCGGGCGACGGAAATCGACAGCTGGTCGCTGGCGGCGACGGGCGCGTGCCAGGGGGCGGGCTGCGAACTGACAGTGCAACTGCGGCAGACACACGACGGCGGGCAGACCTGGCAGACTCTGTTGCTGCCCGGTGGGCGGCCGGCGCTGGTGACGGTGCTGGAAGCGCCGGCCGAAGTGGGCGCGGCCGCGAGCCTGGGCGGCCTGACCTTCGCCTTTAGCGGGCACGGGTTCGACGGCTGTTTTGTAGATAGCGGCCCCACGCCGCTGGCTGGGATGCAGGCCTGGCTGGACGCCAGCCCCTATCGGGCGCGCAACTTGTATATGGGTGGCTCGGGCGGCGCGCCGTGCACGCCGCTGACGAAGGACTACATCCAGCAGTTGGCGCAGCAGGGCTGGGTCTTCATCCCGACCTGGGTCGGCCCGCAGTCGCCGTGCTACGTCGGCAGCAAGCGCAAGATGAGCGGCGATGTAACGCTGGCCTATCAGCAGGGCATCATCGAGGCGCATCTGGCGCTAGACCGGGCCGCGGCGCTGGGGCTGACCGGGCCGGAGGGCGCGGGCACGGTGGTGTATTACGACATCGAGAGCTACCCCAACAGCGCCGGCTGCCGGGACGCGGTTAAGGCGTTCGTCTCCGGCTGGTCGGGGGCGGTGCGGGCGGCCGGCAGCCTGGCGGGGGTGTATGGCTCGCCGTGCAGCTCGTACCTGCCAGACCTGGCGGGCGTGGCGAATGTGCCTGACGCGGTGTGGATCGCTTATTGGCAGGGTGGCGGATATGACGGCGGGGCAACGGCCTGGGGCGTGCCGTGCATCAGCGACACGCTGTGGACGGCGGGACAGCGCTTGCGGCAATACACAGGTGGCCACAACGAAACCTGGGGCGCGGTGACGCTAAACATTGACAGCAACGTGCTGGCCGGGCCAGCCGCCACCGTGGCGGGCGACTGCCGGCCGGGCGCACAGCAAATTGCGATCTACATCTTCCCCAACTTCGGCGGGCAGTGCGTGATCCGCAACACGGGGGTGTATAGC
>JBBRZY010000439.1:0-4774 GCA_038252885.1 Anaerolineales bacterium
ATTCGCGCGCTCGCCAGCGTGACTCGCCGCCGGGTGATTGACTTACCGGCCCGCGGTTCCCGGCGACCAGCAGGTTTACACGCCCTTGAGGGCCGCTGCCGCTTTGGGCCAGCCAGAAATTTTTACCAGGGGAGGGTGGGCTTGCCCACCCTCCCCTGGTAAAAATTTCCTTCGGTCAGATACGAAATCTCACAGCCCCCCATTGCGGTGAGAACTAACCTCGACGTTGCCGGCGACCCAGTCTTTTTCCAACTTGGCCCCCAAATTGACATGCTCCCCAGGGCGCAGGGCCCATTGGGTACCAGGGCAGTTCGCGGTACACTAACCACAGCGCCAGGCCAATCCCCGGCGACAGTACTCCCCGCAGCCTGGATCGGGGGTAGCGCCGAATGGCCCGCGGCCTGGGCCCTCAAACCACCGCGCTCCATTTGCCTTCGAAAGGAGCAACGCATGTCTGAACAGAGCCGCCTCTCCTCCGCTATCCCTCGGCGCGTGGCGCGGGTGGTATTGGCTGGGACCCTGGCCCTGGCCGCTGTACTGGGGGGTGCGCCCCGCCCCCAGCCGGCCGAGGCCGGTGGGCCAGACCTGGTGGTGGACCGCACCGGCGACGAGAGCGGCTTGCCCTGCACCCCCGGGGGTAACAACTGCACGCTGCGCAGCGCGGTGAATATCGCCAACACCAACGGCCTCACCGACACCATCACCTTTGATACCAATTTCATCTATTACACCATCACCCTCAGCAGCACGCTCAACCTGACCGCCACCGGCACCACCATCTACGCGGCCCCCAACCAGCAGGTTAAAATCAACGCCAACGGCCTGGGCCAGGTGTTCTATATCACTGGCTCGGATATCACCCTGGACGGCCTGCGGATGTACGGCTCAGGCAGCGGGCTCACCAACATCTGGATTGCCAACCCGGCCCAGCGCGTGCGGATTACCCGCAGCGTCATCGGCGACGACGACGCGGCCTTCGGCGGGTGTGGCAACAGCCCCAATTCCTATTCGGGCATCTATATCACCTCGGCGGCCAACCCGACCGGGTCCGACGCGGTAGCCTGGATCTATGGCAACACCATTGAGTGCAATCTGGGCAGCCCCGGCCACGGGATCGAGATTCACGGCAGCCGCGAGGTGGTGATTGGGGAAAATTCGGCCGGGCAGGCCGGATCGCAACAGTTCAACTTCATCGAGAACAACGCCGGCGATGCGGTGCATCTGACGCCGGGCTCTGACTTAAACATCATCCGCAACTCGGCCCTGCAATACAGCCTGGGCAGCGGCCTGGTGCTAGACAACAGCGACTCCAATCGAGCGTTCGGAAATTACATCCAGGCCAACCATGTCGACGGGGTGCGGCTGGCCGGTGGATCGCGCCTGAACAGCATCGGCTGCCCGCTATTGGCCGGCGACCCCAACGATGCCAGCCTGCGCAACGTCATCCGCTCGAATACAGGCATGGGCGTGCGGATCACCGGCGACGGCACCGACAGCAACCTGATCTTGTGCAACTGGATCGGGCTGAACGACGCTGGCACCGGGCCGGCCGCCAACGGCGGCAGCGGCGTGCAGATTGACAGCGCGGCGGCCAGCAACCTCATCGGCGTAGGCCCGACGACCTACAACGTCATCAGCGGCAACACGCTCAGCGGGGTGGTCATCACCGGCGCCGACACCCACGGCAACTTGGTGCAGGGCAACTACATCGGCACCAACGTGGCTGCCACAGCGGCGGTGGGCAATGGGCTCGACGGCGTCGGGCTGACGAGCGGGGCCACGGGCAACACCATCGGCGGCTCGAGTGGCACGGCGCTGAACATCATCGGCGGCAACGCCGCGAACGGCGTCTACCTCAGCGGCAGCAGCACCGCCACGAACACGGTGGCCTACAACGACATCGGTGTGAACACCGCCCCGATCGATGACATCGCACTGCCCAACGGCGGCGCGGGCATCCGCCTGCAGGTTGGCACGCACGGCAATATCATCGGCGGCGCCGTCGCGGCCAATTATGTCGCCTATAACGGGACTGACGGCCTCGCCCTGGCCTCGGGCGCGGTCCTCAATCAGGTGCTGGGCAACCGGGCCTATTCGAACGGCGGGGCGGGCCTGCTGCTCACCGACGCCGGCACCCAGCTAAACGTAATCAACGGTCTAACCGCCTTCGCCAACGGCCAGGATGGCCTCACCGAGCGCTACGGTGCGGGCCTTAACACTTGGACCCGCGTCAGCCTGTACAACAACGGCGGACTGGGGATCGACAAGGCCGCCTCCCCGGGAACCGACATACCCACTGCGCCTTACCCGGTCATCACGTCGGTCAACGTCGGCACCGGGCTGATCCAGGGCACGGCCAGCAACAACGCCACGGTGGAACTGTATCAGGGCGGCGGGGACCGCAGCGGCTACGGCGAGGGCCGCAGCTATGTGGGCACGGCCATCGCTAATGGGTCCGGCGCGTGGAGCTTCTCGGCGGCCGGCGGGCAAGCCAACTGCTATAGCGCCTTCCAGACCAGCGCCGGGGCGTCGTCGGAGTTTGGGCCAAGCACCTGCCCCCGGCTGTTTGTGCCGCTGATCATGAGGTGAGATGCAAACCATTCATGTGCGCACCCCAGTGTGGGAATCGCCTAGCCTGAGCGCGGCGGCGGGCCAGCCAGTGCTGCTGAAAATGGAAGCCCTGCAGCCGGTCGGGTCGTTCAAGGCGCGGGCCATGGGCGGCGCATGCGCGGCGGCCAAGGCAGCCGGGGCCACGCAGGTGGTGTGCGCCTCGGGCGGCAACGCGGGCTACGCCGTGGCCTATGCCGCGCGGCGGCTGGGGATGCAGGCCACCATCGTCGTGCCGGTGGCCGCCTCGCCGCGCAACCAGGAACTGATCCGGGGCGAGGGCGCGACGCTGCTGCTGCACGGCCACTCGTTTGACGACGCGCACGTGCGCGCTCAGGCGTTGGCGGCCGAGACCGGCGCCAGCCTGGTGCATCCGTTTGACGACCCGCGCGTGTGGGCCGGCAACGCTACGCTGGTGCAAGAGCTGGTCGACGACGGCGTGAGGCCGGGGCTGATCGTGCTCTCGGTCGGCGGCGGCGGGCTGCTGTGCGGCGTGGTCGATGGGCTGCGGGCGGCCGGCTGGAACGAGGTGCCGGTGCTGGCAGTGGAGACCGACGGCGCGGCTTCGTTTGCGGCGGCGCTGCAGGCCGGGCACGCGGTGCAGATTGGGCAACTGACCTCGATAGCGGTGACGCTCGGCGCACGGCGCGTGGCGCAGCACGCGGTGGAGGTAGCGGCTATCCATCCTGTGCAAAGCTGGCTGGTGAGCGACCGGGCGGCGGTCGACGCCTGCCTGCGCTTCGAGGACGATCACCGTCTGCTGGTCGAGCCGGCCTGCGGCGCGGCGCTGGCCCCGGTGTACGCGGCGGCCGAGCCGGTGCGGGCGGCCAGTGGGCCAATCCTGGTGGTGGTGTGCGGCGGCGCGGGCGTCACGCGCGACCAGTTGGCTAAGTGGGCGCGGGAAGTCCCACCGTCGTTGTCGGCGTCGGGCTAGGGCCGGGCGTTGGGCTGAGGGCCGGCGTGGCGCTGGCGGCGTAGGGCTGAATGAAGACGACCCAATCGCCCATCGCCACCACCGCCAGCAGCAAGTCAGCGGTGCCGACAATGCGCAGGTCTGATGCGCCGCGCTGCGGCCCCTGGGCGTCTACGAACGTGAGCGTCGTGTTGGAGTCGGGTGCGGCCAGCCGCAACGCAAAGGCGGTGTTGTCGGGGCCGATGTACTCCCAGTCCACCCGGTACAGGCCGGCCAGCAGCGCGAACGGCAGGTTGGTAACGCCGGTGGTGCCGGTGAAGACCTGGCTCGTGGCCGCGGTGACAGTGACGGCCAGCGTCGGGACGGGTGTGGCGGTGCGCGTCGGCGTCGGCGGCACAGGCGTGTGGGTCACCGTGGGTGTCGCGGTGGCCGTCCATTCGGCCGGCAGCGTGGGGTACAGCACGGCGCTCGCAACGGCAAAAAGCGTGGGCGTCGCGCCGGCCGGCGCAGTGGCCGGGGGGGCGGGGGCCGGCGGGAGCGCGCAGCCGAAGCTGGCGAGCAGCAGCGCGGCGGCCACGAACCTCAGTGGAACAAACTTGCGCGCCGGCACTAGGGCGTGGGCGGCGGCGTTGGCGCGGTGGCGCTGCTGAGGCCCGGCACAATGACGACCAACTCGTAGTATTGGTCGCCTTCGCGCACCAGCGGCTGCCAACTGTCGCTGTTGATTACGCGCCAGGCGAAGGCCACCGCCTCGCCTTCCAGCCACACGCCGCCGGTCGCGTCGGCCAGTGACAGGCCCAACGAGTCGGCCGGCCAATTCAGGTAGGTGCCGACGGCGGGCGGCGTCGAGAACGTCTGCGGGTAGGCGGTGACGTAAGCCTGGGCCGGCACAAAGGGCACGCCGCTGGCCCCCGCCCCGTCAGTCGCCGTGCTATACAGCGTGTGGAACTTGGCCGGCGCGCCCGAGTAGTACTCGCACACTTGATGCGACCGGCTGGTTAGCGCCACGCTCAGGCACTGGCTCGCGCCGTCGGTGATGCTGTAGTCGCCATAGTTCGTGCTCCAGCCGAAGAAGCCCGCGTCCACAAACTCCTGCAAGAGCGCCGTCAACTGGTCGGGCGTCAGCGTGCCGGTCAGCACCTCGCGCGCGCCGGCGTTGTTCTGGTTGACCCACACGATCCGGCCGTCCCCCCAAATTTGCACCGCCGGCACATAGTTCTGCGCCACCGCCATCGGCACCAGCCCGCAGCAGAA
>JBBRZY010000440.1:0-4757 GCA_038252885.1 Anaerolineales bacterium
GCCGCCCCAAGTACAGCCCCACCACCAGCAGGGTCAGGTTATGCACCTGCCACGCCCCCGCCTCCGGCCGGGATTGCTTCAACAGCCGATACCAATTACCATACGTCTTGAAGTTGTCCATGCTCTGAGCCTCCGGGGGGGGTCTGTCCGCAACAGCACTCTACCCAGAACTTGGGCCGTGGGCAACTTCGTTTCAGTTGTAAAAGTGTCAGGTGGCTAGATCAAAAATCGCCAATCAGCAATGGCATTTGTCGCCCTCGCCTACCACCGTATCGCCTCCGATCCATTGGCCCGCGCCGACCCGCTCACGGTGCGGCCGGCGGCGCTGCGGGCGCAGTTGGGCTGGCTGGCGCGGCGCGGTTGGGCGGGCGTGAGTTTAAGCGCCGCCTGGCAAGCCGAGCAAGCCGGCGCGCCCGGCCGGCGCGTGGCCCTCACCTTCGATGATGGCACCGCCGACTTCGCCGACACGGCCTGGCCCCTGCTGCGCGCGCACGGCTGCGGCGCGACCCTGTGCGTGCTGACCCAGCGCGTGGGGCAGACGGCTGATTGGGATGGGCCGCGCGGCGCGGCGCTGCTCGACTGGCCGGCCCTGCGCGCCCTCGCGGCCGAGGGCGTCGAAGTCGCCGCGCACGGGCAGACACACCGCGCCCTCGACGCGCTCACTCCCGCCGAAGCGCTGGCCGAACTGAGCGCGGCGCGGGCCACACTGCACGCGCAGCTTGGGCCGGCGGCGGGCGCGGGGTTGGCCTATCCGTATGGGCGCGTGTCGGCCACAGTCGCGCAGGCGGCGGCCGAGGCCGGGTACGCTTGGGCCGCCACGGCGCGCGGCGGGCGCAATCGCGCTGGCACGCCCGCCCATCGGCTGCGGCGCACGCTCGTGCGCGGCGGCGACGGCCTGGTGCGGTTGGCCCTCAAGGTTTGGCTGGGCTACGCGGCGGCGGTCGAGTGGCGCATGGACCTGCGAGGGGTGCCATGAGCGCGGCCGAGCGAGTCAGCGTCGTCATCCCCACCCACGGGCAGCGGGCCAGCCTGGCGCTGGTGCTGGCCGCTCTCGCCGCGCAGACGCTGCCGGCCGAGGCCTTTGACGTCATCGTCTCGATTGACGGCGCGGGTGACGCGCCCTCTGCCGATCAGCCGTATGCCGTGCAGGTGCAGCGCGGGCCACGCGGCGGGCCGGGGGCGGCGCGCAATCGCGGCGCGACGCTGGCGCACGGGGCGGTGCTCATCTTTCTGGATGACGACATTGTGCCCGGCCCAGCCTGTCTGGCCGAGCACCTGGCCGTTCACGCCGCCGCCGCGCCGAGCGTTGGCCTGGGCCGCGTTGATCTGGCCGCGCCCGCCGCCCGGCCGCCGTGGGAACGCTACCTGACGGCGCGCTACGACGAGCACTTCGATAAGATGGCCCGGCCCGGCTATGCCCCCACCTTTTGGGACTGCCTGTCTGGCAGCTTGTCGATGCCGCGCGCGCTGTTCGCCCAGGGCGGCGGCTTCGATGAGGGCTTGCCGCGCCACGAAGACGTCGAGTTCGGCTATCGGCTGGCGCGGCTGGGGGCCGGCTTTGTCTATCGGCCGCAAGCGCAGGGGCTGCACCTCTACACGCGCGGCCTGGAGGGCGGCTTGGGCGACGCGCTGGGCGAGGGCGCGACGGCCGGCACGCTGGTGCGCCGCTACCCCGACCTGCTCGGCGGATTGTTACACAAACGCTGGCGGCGCTATGGCCCCACCGGCCGGCGGCTGCTGCGCTGGGTGCTGGCCGACGCGGCCCGCCACGCCGCCGCGCGGGTGCGCGCCAAGCGTTGGCTGGGGCGCGTGGACGCCGCCGCGCTGCCGTACTGGGTGCGCCGGCCGGTGTATCAATGGGTCTATCACCTGCACTTCTGGCACGGCCTGCGCGGCACCGCGCCGGAGCTGCTGCCGCTGGTGGTGGGGGCCTAGCGTGAAGGCGACTCGGGGGAGGCTGCGTCAGAAACGCCTTGTTTTCCCGCGAAAAACTGCCCCTTCGAATTAAGACAATTTAATTCTATAACATAGGCACAGCCACTGCCGCGGCGCCCGCCACCGCCCCGTGGCCCACCTTATCAACTGAACAACCACCACCGCTGTATTCAGCGGCAACCGCAGGCAGACGCGGCAGAGAAATCAACAAATCGTTTCCGCGCGGCACTTGCGACACTCGCGGCACTTCTATGAACAATTCCTTCCGGCGCGGCACTCGGGACACTCGCGGCACTTCTACGAACAAATCTCCCCGGCGCGGCACTTGCGACACTCGCGGCACTTCCGCCAACAAATCGCTCCGCCACCTCATCCCGTGGGCACCCTTCCCTTTCAACGCTGTACTCAGCGCGGGAGGGGCCGGGGGATGAGGTCCGTCCCTCCCCCCCTTCAACATTCATCGCTTGCGCTGACCCAACCTTAAATCTGTGCCGCTTGCATTGACCCGCCCCAACCCGGCTGTTATCATCCGCAGCGCCATGCCCACCTTCGCCCTGATCCACAGCCCGCTCGTCAGCCCCTTCACCTGGGCCAGCACCGCCGCCGCGTTGGCCGCGCGTGGGCACGCCGCCGTCGTGCCCGACCTGCGCGATGCGCCCGGCGGCGGCCCCTATTGGCAGCAGCACACTGCCGCCGCCGCGCAGGCGATTACAAAAGCACAGCCGGCTGGCCCGCTCGTGCTGGTGGCCCACAGCGGCGCGGGCGCGCTGCTGCCGAGCATTGGTCAGGCCGTGGGCGCGCGCGTGAGCGCCTATCTATTTGTGGATGCAGGTTGGCCGGCCGGTGGTCTGAGTCGCTTGCAGAGCTTCGGCGGCCCGGTGGAAGTTGAGTCGTTTCGCGCCTTCTTAGCCGGGGGCGGGCGCTTCCCCAATTGGACGAGCGCCGACCTGGCCTCCAGCCTGCCCGCCGCCGCCCCGCGCAAACAGTTGGTGGCCGAGCTGCGTCCGCGCGGCCAAGACTATTGGGACGAAGCCTTGCCGCTGGTGGCCGGCTGGCCCGCCGCGCCGGTCGGCTACTTGCGCTTCAGCGAGACTTACACGCCAGACGCGGCCCGCGCCGCCGCGCACGGCTGGCCGGTGCGCGGGCGCGAAGCTGGGCACTTTGAGATGCTGGTCAATCCTGACATGGTGGCCGGCGAATTGCTGGCGTTGTGGGCGGCGGCGATGCCGGGGAGCGATGCGCATGGATGATAACGGCGCGCTCGGCCAACAACTGCTTGAGACGCGCACCGTGCTGGTGTTCGGCGAGTTGACGCCCGCGCTGGTGCAGCGCGTCAGCCAACAAGTGCTGCTGCTGGCGGCGCACTCCAGCGCGGCCATCACGCTGCTCATCAACGCGCAGGGCGGCACCGTCGTTAGCGGCGAGGCGCTGCTCGATCTGCTGCGCGGCGTGGGCGCACCGGTCAAGGTCATCGGCACCGGCGCGGTGGCCAACGCCGCCGCCCTGGCCTACCTGGCCCCGCCGCTTGCCGACCGCTTCTGCCTGCCGCACGCGCGCTTCTCGTTCTATCAGACCTTCCGCGTGCCCACGCAGGATGTGCTGGCCGCCGCGCCGCTGGGGGCCCAACAGCGGCAGCGCGTGGCGGCGCTCATCGCCCGCCAGACCGGCCAGCCGGAAGAGTTGGTGGAGCGCGACCTCGAGCGCGCCTACTGGCTCGACGCGGCCGATGCCCGCCAGTACGGCCTGGTCGGCCAGGTGATTGCCGGGCTAGACCAGGCCCGTTAGCGCCGCCCCATGCCGAGCCAAGCGTTGACTTTCACTGGGCCGCAATTGCTGGCAGCGCGAATGCGGGCGCAGGGGCTGCACGCCGCCACGGCCACCCGCGCCGACCCGGTGACGCTGCTGCGGGCGATGGGCGGCGCTCAGGCGCAAGACGCGGCGGCCGGGCTGTTGAGCGCCGGGGTGCGCGCCGCGCCGGGAACGGGGCTGACGGCGGCCAGGGTGGAGGCGGCGCGGGTGGAGGCGCGCACATTGGTGCGCGCCTGGGCCATGCGCGGCACGCTGCACCTGCTGCCGGCCGACGACTTGAGCTGGCTGCTGCCGTTGCTCGGTCCGCGGCTGATCAAGGGCACCGTCACCAGGCGCGCGCAGGAGGGCCACGACGAAGACCAGTCGGCGCGGGCGGTCACGCTCATCCGCGCGGCGCTGGCCGAGCATGGGCCGCTGACGCGCGCCGAGTTGCGCGCATACCTGGCAAGCCATGGCGTGCCCAACCAGGGCCAGGGCACCGTGCACCTGATCTTCCGGGCCGCGCTCGAAGGCGTGTGCGTCTATGGGCCGCTGCGCGCGGGGGTTGAGACGTTCGCCTTCATCGACGATTGGGCGCCCGCCGCCCGCCCGCAGCCGGTGGACGAAGCCCGCGTGCTGCCGCTGATCGCCCGCCGCTACCTGACGGCTTTTGGCCCGGCCACCCCGGCCGACCTGGCCGCCTGGGCCGGCCTCACACTGGGCGAGGCCCGGCGGGGCTTCGCGGCCCTCGACCCCGCGCTGCGCGCCGTGCAGGCCGACGGTGAAACGCTGTGGCTGTTGGCCGAGCAAGCCGAGGCGCTGGGGGCGGCCCGAGAGCGGCAACCCACGGTGCGGCTGCTGCCGCGCTTCGACACCTACCTCATGGGCTATCGCCAGCGCGCGCGGATGCTGCCGGAGGCGCACAAGCGGCAGGTGTTTCCCGGCGGCGGCATCATTCACCCCACGCTGATCGTGGAGGGCGCGGCGGCCGGCACCTGGCAATGGCAGCGCGCCAAGGCGGGGTTGAGTGTGAC
>JBBRZY010000441.1:0-4756 GCA_038252885.1 Anaerolineales bacterium
AGCGAGCCAAGCGTGAGCGTCAGTGACGAAGCCGCGCCGGCCGCGCCGCTGCGGCGCTAGCGGGCGCGCGGCCTGTCAACTGCCGGCCGAGTATTCTAGGCAGGTCACGCGGTAGTCCACCGAGAAAAACCGGAACCACTCCTCGACGGTGAAGTTGCTCTGCGCCCGCCCGCAGGCCTGCGCCGTCAGCGGCCCGTCGCTCTGCAGTTGGTCGCCCTGCACGCGATAGAGTTTGAGCGTCTGGTCATAGCTGCCGGCGGCCAACAGCACCTCGCCGTTCAACGTCGTAAAGGCCAGGCTGGTTACCGCGTTGTCGTTGTTCTTGATCTCGGCCACGATCGACTGGTCGGCCACGTTCCACACCAAGATCAATTGATCCGCGCCGCCCGAGGCCAATAGTTTGCCGTCGGGGCTGAAGGCCACGCTGCGCACCTCGCCCGTGTGGCCCTTGAGCAGCGCCAGCCGGTTGCCGGTAGCCCCATCCCACAACAAGATCGTGTTGTCGCGGCTGCCCGAGGCCAGCAGCGTGCCGTCCGGCGACCAGGCCACGCTGCGCACCACATCGCTGTGGCCTTCCAAAATGGCGGCGGGCGCGCCGCTCGCGCCCTCCCACAGCCGCACAGTGCCGTCGGCGCTGCCGGAGGCCAATCGCTTGCCATTCGGCGACCAGGCCACACTCCAGACATCATCGCGGTGACCCGACAGCCGCGCCGCCAGGCTCGCCCGGCCCCAGTCCCACAGGAAGATATCGCTGCCCACCCGCCCCAACGCCAGCAGACCGCTGTCTTGGGGGTTGAAGTCAACACTCAGCAGCCAATCGGCGCTCTCGCCCAGCGGGCGCACGGGTTTCCCGTTGGAAACGCCCGCCGCCTCCCACACGTTGCTGGCCGCGCTCACATCGCTGCCCACGGCTAACAAGAGGCCGTCGGGGCTGTAGGCCACCGCAAACAGCCGCCCCGGTTGGTCATTGCGGTACTGCAGCGCCGCGTTCCCGCCGAGGGGCTGCTCTAGTATTTCGCCCGCATCGCTGACCGCCGCCAGGGTGCGCCCGTCGGGGCTGAAGGCCACGGCGTAAATCTTGCCATTGAGCATCCGGTCCAGTCCGGGCAGCGGCTCCAGGCTGTAGGCCGCATTGACATCCAGGGCCGCCAGCAGTGCGTCGGTGGCGGCCTGTGAGCTAAAGGTGTTATAGGCCTCCACCGCCAGCAGCAGCGCTAACCGCTGGTCGCCGCTGCTGACAAACTCGCCCGACAGCCCGGCCAGCCGCTTCGACTCGGCCTCGTCGAGTTGGCTCTGCTCGACGACCGAGGTGGCCGCAAAATCGGGCGTGCCGGCGGCGGCCGTGCCGGCGGCCTGGGCGTTAAGCGTGCTGATGATGTACGCGCCCGAAGTCGCCGCCTGGGCGGCGTTGTTCGTCGACTCGATCACGGCGGTGGCCTGGGCGGCCTGCGCGGTTTGCGCGGCCAGCCCATTGGTGAGGGCGAGGTTGGCCTGCCGGATCGCCTCGGTGCTGGCGGCCTGGGCTGTCCCTAAGTTCGCGCTTGAGAGCGTATTGGCGGCGTTGGCGGTCCGCAGGCTGGCCCCCGACAGGTCGTTAGCCGCCTGCGCCGCGCTCCGGCTCTGGCCGGCCAGCACGCCAAACACCAGCGCGGCCAACGCCATTAGCCCCGCCACCAGCGCCGCGCCCGACACCAGCCGGTTGCGCCGCCGCAACTGCTGGGCGGCCCGGGCCTGGTCCTCGGCTCGGCGCTTTTCGGCCTCGGCCAGCTTGCGGGCGTCGAGCAATTCTTGCGCGCGCTGCTGTTCGCGCAGTGTTTGCTGGGCCTGCTGCTGCTGCTCGAGCAGGGTCTGCTGCGCTTGCTGCTGCACCTGCGCGATCTCAGTTTGCAGCCGGCGCTTCTCTTTTTCCTGCTCGTAGCGCGCGCACCAGTCCAGCACGGCCTGCGCCAGCACATCGTGAAAGATCTCGTAGCGCGTGGCCTGCGGCTGGTCGGGCGGCGGCTCCACCGTCCGCAGAATGCGCACGCCCGAGCCGGTGAGACTTTCAAGCACCGGGGTCAACCGCGCCACCGGCGTCTTGGCGTAGATCGCCAGGTCGGCGGCGGTGTAGGCGATCTTGGTGCCGGACGGCGTCACCAGATAGCGCAGCACCTCGGTGGCGGTGTCGCGTGCGTCCGGCTGCAACCCGCTCATCACTGTGTCGAGGTGCGTGCGGACGATATTTTCCGCGCCCTTGAGCGCGTTCAGGGTGCGCAGCCGCAGTTGGTGTGAGCCCTGGCGCAGCTCTTCGTTCCACAGCCGGATGAGCACCAACTGCAAGTAGGCGGTCTCGATGGACTGGCCGGCCTCGGCTGTCGCCACCGGCTCGCCCCCGCCGCTGCCCGCGCGCGCCAGCGTCACGCGGCCGGTCTGCACCTGCTCTAGCACGGCCTCTACCAGCGCCGGCTCGATGCTCATAAAGCCGCGGCGGTCGGGCTGCCGGCGGTTGTATTCGTCCAGCGGGCGGATGATGGCCTCGCGCGCGGCGGCCCGGGTCAGGCGCGGCATGCGCAAATAGTTGTCGAACAACTGCGGCAGACGCCCCTTGAAGCGGTCGAGCTTCGAGAGCGCGTCCTCGCGCAGCGACAGCACAAAGTTCACGTGCAGGTCGGCCCGGTTGACAATCGCCGGAAACTCCACCGCAAACGTGCCGGGGCCGTCCTCCTGCGCGTGGTACAGAAAAAACTCCTCGAACTGGTCGAGGATGATCAGCAGCTCACCCTTGAAGTGCCGCGCCCAGCGCTCGAGCGCCGCCTCGAGATCAAGCTGCAGGGTCTCATCCACGCCCGGCCGGTCGGCCGCGCGCAGCGCTTTGGTAATGGTGGTGTGGATCGCGCCGGCCAGGGCGGTGAGCGGGTTGTCGCGCCAGTTGTTGAACACCAGCACGGCCACATCGGGCTGGCCGTCGTCGGCCGTGGTCTGCTGGGCGTACACGTTCAGCGCGTGCGCCACCCCGGCCCGCAGCACCGAGCTTTTGCCCGCGCCGGTCGGCCCATATAGCACCGTCAGCCGGGTCGACATCAAGTTGGCGGTGATGATGGCCTGGTCTTGCTCGCGCCCGAAGAAGAAAGCCGCGTCTTGTTCGGTGTACGGGATCAGCCCCTTATACGGGCACAGGCCGTCGGCGGCCGCGGCGGTCATGGCTTGGCCTCGGCCAGCGGCAGCTCGCGCAGGCGCAGCGTCAATTGGGCCACGTAGTCTTCCAGCCGCACGGCCAAGATGTCCACGTTGCGCTTGCCCCAGAACTTCTTCTCCAGCGCCTCCGGGTTGGGTTGCACCGCCCACGAGTTGTAGCTCAACTGCTGCGCGCCCCAAATGCGCTGCAAGATCACCCGCAGGTTCCAGTCGCGCAGGCTGTAGCCCATGAACAGGAAGTTCGACTTCTTGAGCTTGGCCGCCAGCGCCGCCGGGATGGGGTTGGACGAGTCGTTGCGCGCCAGGTAGTCGATGTAGTGGTCTTCGGTGATGACGTAGCTGTCTTTCTCGGCGTCGGCCCGGTCGACCGCGCCGTGCAGCTTGAGGATGATCGAGCGCCGCAGCCGGCAGGAGGGCAGGTCGATCGGCAGTTCGGTGTACTCGTTGGGCCGCTCGATCAGGCGCGGCTCGCCCTGGTGCGGCCAATGCATGAACTTGCCGCGCCGTTCCTTGTCGGCAATGTAGGTCACCAGATCGTACGGCTCGCCCACCGCCTTAAAGGTGTGCTCCAGCGAGTCGTCGAAGTTGGTGGTGATGATGAGCAAATTGGGCTGGGGGTAGCCCTTGGCCCGCAGCACGGCCGGGGCCATGACAAACAGTTGGTGCAGCGCGGTGGGCGTGTAGTCGGTGTCGAACAGCGTGCGCAGGTTGTCGTACAGCGGCCCGTCGCCGTTCATGACCGCCACGTACTGGGCCACGCGGATCAGATCGCGCCGGTTAGGGTCGGGGTACCCAAAGTTGTCGGCCAGGTATTCGGCCAACTCGGCGATGCTGGGCAGATAATGTTGGGCCTGCCACTGCGCGCCCGGCGGCCGCCCGCACAGGTTCACGTCCACGCCCAAGAACGGCACGGCGCGCCCGTCGCTGAAGGCCTTAATGATGGTGGTGTAGTGGGCGGCCAGTTCGTCTAAGGTGGCGGCCGGCGCCAGCGCGGTCTGGTTGCGCGCGGCGGTGATGGCGTCGGTGAGCAGGGCGCTCACCTGGCTGGCGGTGTAGCCATAGATCACGTCGCCCGCCACCACGCTGCCGCCGATGCGGGCGTCGTCGCCGATCGAAATGCTCTGGCCCGCGCCGCCCGACGGTGGGGTGGGGGGCAGGGCGGTCGGGTTGGTGTCTGGCAGTGTGCTGTCCGGCATGGCCTGGCGTTGTCCTTAGCCTGTCGCCGGCCGCCGTTGGGTGGCGCGCGCTGGGCGACCCGGCACGCGCTAAGTCTGCCTCGAAACGCCCTATTTCACAAGCGCCGGTGGGCCATCCGAACGTCCTAGTCGCCAGCGCGCGCGCTGGCGCGACCTTGGGCCGTGAGCGTCCGCACCGCCAGACAGACTTCCACCAGGATAGGCTCGGGGATGCCATTGGTGACCGCCGGACCCGACTCAAGGAAGCTGGCAAAGTCTTGGTCGAGGGCCGCGCTGCCGGCCATGGTGTTGTGTTCATGGCTATACCACAGCAAGCCCGCGCCCATGGTGTCGACGCCTTCGTGGCCCCATTGGGTGATGTTCCAGTTCCAATCGTGCCGGGCCTG
>JBBRZY010000442.1:0-4746 GCA_038252885.1 Anaerolineales bacterium
CCTGGCGCTCGTTTTGGAAGTCGCCCTGCTGATCGCGTGCAGCTTGCCGGCGGTCCTGGCGACCCCCACCACCACCGCGCCCACCCGCCCGCCGGCGACCGCCGTCGTCGGCCTGTCCGCCGCGCCGGCCACGCCCACGCCCGTTACGCCCACGCCCGCCCCGACCGCCACCCTTGAACCCACCGCCGCGCCACCCGAGCACATCCTCGCTGTGCGAGTTGTGGACGGGGTAGGCGAGTTCTACGACCGCCGCACCGGCGTCCGGTTCGTGCCGCGCGGCATGAACTACATCCGTCTGGCCTTGCAAACCAAACTCGACGGCGCCTCGATTTTTGGGCACGCGCTCTTCGACCCTGGCCGCTACGACTCGGCCCAGGTCAGCGCCGACCTGGAAAAAATGCACGCCGACGGCTACAACGTGGTGCGCGTGTTCCTCAGCCCCGACACGCTGGGCAGCGCTACCGGCGGCCTCTCGCCCGCCTACCTGGCGAATATCGTTGATCTGTTGCAGCGGGCGCAGCAGCACGCCATCTACGTCATGTTTACGCAGGACTGGCTGCCCGGCGGCCAGTACGACGAGATTTTGAGCCACGATTGCTGCACCACCTTCGCGCTGATGAACGCCCACTTTCTGCCGCCGTCTGGCCTGCAGGCCAACCAGGCGTTCTTTCAGGACTTCATCCGCGCTTTGCTCGCGCTGAACGCCCCGACCGACCAGATTTTCTCCTATCAATTGCGCAATGAAATGTTCTATGACACCGATCAGCCGCCCCTGTCGCTTAGCAGCGGCCTGGTGCACACCGCCAACGGGCAAACTTACGACCTGGCCGACCCGGCCGCGAAGCTGGCCATGGTGACCGACAACAATGTGTATTGGATTGATGCGGTGCGGGCGGCGATCTTAGCGGTGGACCCCTCCGCCTTGGTCAGCGTGGGTTTCTTCGTGCCGCAGGCGCCGAACCCTGCGCGGATTGATGATCCGCGCTTGGTGGTCAGTGCGCCGGCGCTGTGGCAGTCACAGGCCGACTTCATTGACCTGCACGCCTACGCTGGCTTCGAGTTGAACCTTCAGCAGATAGTCGAGAACTTCGGGGTTGATAATCAGCAGGTCAAGCCAATGGTGATGGGCGAGTTTGGCGGGGAAGTCTCGCGGTTTCCATCCCTCCAGGCCGCCGCGCTCGCCTTCCGCGACTGGCAGGTCGAATCGTGCCGCTATGGCTTTGACGGCTGGATTTTTTGGACGTGGGACTTGGACGAGCAGCCGGATTTCTTCAATGCCCTCATGCAGCACGGCGCGATCAACGGCGTGTTGGCACCGGTGGTGCGGCCAGACCCCTGTTTGCCCTAAGGCTTCTGGCGGGCCTGGCCGGTGCGACTCACGTGCCCTTGCCCGCCTAAGGCGCCACCACCTTCAGCGCCTCCAGCACCGCGTCCGGCGGGCTCACATGGTTCTCCAGCGTGATGTCCCACACCCCATAGGCGCGTTCGCTGCCGTCCACCAGCCGCATCATCCACACCAACTGTCGGATCTGGCCGCCGTCCGGATCATAGATCGCTCTGATCGTCTCGGCGGCTACCGCCTCGGTGTAGTCCTCATATTTGGCCGGCTGGTCGAAGGCGTAGTCCACCAGGATTTCGATAGTCGCCGTGCCGCTGAGCGTGCCGCTGGCTTGGGTCACCTTCGCGCCAATGCGCTCATACTCGCCCACGCTCGCCCCAAAGCCCCGGTCGAACGCGCCCGTCGCCGTCTCGGCCTGGTTCTCGCGTTTTTGCGTGGCCGAGTTCCACGCCACCCCATTGCTAAGCACGCTGGTTTGCAGCAACTGGCCCGCGTCATCGCGCAGGAAGATCACCCGCTGCGTCACCACGCTTTGCGGCCCGGTGATGTTGGCCCACGTTTCCAGCACATGCTGCCGCGGCACCGGCGTGCCGTCGGGCAGGGTGCTGAACGGTTCGCGGTCCAGGTCGTGCGACACGCGCTCAATGATGTGCACCCAGCCGTTCTGGCCATAAGTGTAGATTGCTCGAGCCTGGAGCTGCCCCAGCGTTATCAGGGGCGAGGCCGCCAGCCCGAGGGTCGCGTTGGGGTCGGGCTCGGTGGCCGGCGGCAGCCCGTCGTCTGCCCCGCAGGCCGCCAGCGTCAGCGCCAGTAGCCCGCACAACCCCCATCCGATTAGTCGTTGCATCCGTGCCATAGCGCGTCATCCTCCGGCCTCAGTATACCTTGCCCCTCTCGGCCACTGCGCGCATTTGGCAGCGCCGTCGGCCGAGGCTATGATAGGCCGCACACTCTCCGCTAACGATTGGAGCGCCCTATGGCTGCCGCCGCACCCGTCATGAATGACAAACGCGAAATTTTTGGCTGGACCATGTACGACTGGGCCAACAGCGCCTTCAGCACCACCGTCATCACCGTCTTCCTCAACCCCTACCTCACCGCCATCGCCAAGGGCTCGGCGGGGGCCGATGGCGTCCTGAACGTCCTGTTCTTTAAAATCCAATACAACTCTTTCTTCCTCTACTGCGTCTCGCTCTCGGTCCTGCTGCAAGTCTTCATCCTGCCGGTGTTGGGGGCCATCGCCGACTACTCGCATCTGCGCAAGCGCATGCTGCAAATCTTTGCCGTGCTGGGCGCCACCGCCACCATGCTGATGTTCTTCATTGTGCCGGGTCAGCATCTGCTCGGCGGCCTGCTGCTCATCATCGGCAACCTCTCGTTTGGGGCCAGCATTGTGTTCTACAACGCCTACCTGCCCGACATCGCTAGCGCCGACCAGCAAGACCGGGTCTCGTCGGCCGGCTTTGCCATGGGCTACGCCGGCGGCGGGTTGCTGCTGCTGCTCAATCTGGTGCTCTACAGCTTTTACGAAAAGCTTGGTCTGACCGAAAGCCTGGTGGCGCGCATTTCTTTGGCCTCGGCCGGCGTGTGGTGGTTGGTCTTCGCCCTGATCACCTTCCGTGCGCTGCGGCCGCGCCATGCCCGGCGGCAGTTGCCCCCCGGCGAAAACTTCATCACCGTCGGCTTTAAGCAGCTCGCCAGCACCTTCCGCGAGATCCGCCACTTTCCGCAGACCGTGCGCTACCTGATCGCCTACCTGTTCTTCAACGACGGCATTCAGACCGTCATCGTCATCGCCGCCCTGTTTGCCACGCAAGAGCTAGGCATGGAGACCTCCACCAGCATCCTGGTCGTGCTCATGATCCAGGTGGTCGCCTTTGGCGGCGCGTTCTTCTATGGCTGGCTGGCCGGCAAAATCGGCGCCTTTCGCGCCCTCATCAGCAGCCTCATCATCTGGAGCGTGGTGGTGGTCTATGCCTACGCCGGCATGCAGAGCACCACGTTGGTGCTGGGTATGCCGCAGCGCCAGTTGGAATTCTGGCTGCTGGCCTTCGTGGTCGCCGTCGTCCTGGGCGGCAGCCAGGCCCTCAGTCGCAGCCTGTTCGCGCGCATGATCCCGCCCGGGCGCGAGGCCGAGTTCTTCTCTTTCTACGAAGTCAGCGAGCGCGGCACCTCCTGGATGGGGACGGCCTTGTTCGGCCTCGTCAACGACCTCACCCGCAGCTTCCGCTTGGGCATCTTGTCGGTCATTGTGCTGTTCATCGTCGGCCTGGCGATCTTGGTCACCGTCAATGTGCCGCGCGCCATCGCCGAGGCCGGCCGCCAGGGCGACGCCCCCTTGCAGCCCGCGGTCGCCGGCGCCGACTGAGCGAGTCAGAAGCAACCATGCCACTGCAAATCGGCGCGCTGCTCTCCGAGCGTTATCGCATCACCCGTGTGCTGGGGCAGGGCGGCATGGGCGCCGTCTACCTGGCAACCGACGAAAGCCTGGGCCAGCCCTGCGCCGTCAAAGAGAACCTCAACCTCTCGCCCGACTCCGAGCGTCTGTTCCGGCGCGAGGCCACGCTGCTGGCCACCCTGCGCCACCGCCACCTGCCGCGCGTCACCAACCACTTCGTCAGCGCCAACCAGCAGTATCTGGTGATGGACTTTGTGGAAGGCGAAGACCTGAAGCAGCGGCTCGAGCGCCAGAGCCCGCTGCCCGAACGCCTGGTGCTGCAATGGGCCGCCCAGTTGTGCGACGCCCTGGGCTACCTGCACGGCCTCACGCCGCCCATCGTCCACCGCGACATCAAGCCGGCCAACATCAAACTCACCCCCAGCGGCGAGATCATGCTGGTCGATTTCGGCGTGGCGCGCCCGACCACCCCCGGCGACCAGAAGACCGCCACCAACACCCTGGCCTACACCCCCGGCTTCACGCCGCCCGAGCAATACGGCCTGGGCCGCACCGACGCCCGCGCCGACCAATATGCGCTGGCCGCCACGCTCTACACTTTGCTCACCGCCCAGGCCCCGCCCGACAGCGTGGAGCGCCTGCTCGGCAATGTCACCCTAATCCCGCCCAACGCGCTGCGGCCCGAGCTCTCGGCCGGCCTGGTGGCGGCGCTCACCCGCGCCCTGGCTGTCCAGCCCGGAGACCGCTACCCCACCGTGGCCGCCTTCCGCGCCGCGCTCGCCGGCGCCCCGCCCGCTGCCGCCGAAGCCACCATCGTTCGGCGGCCGGAGCCCGCGCCCGCGCCCGCTGCTGCCCCGCCCGCTGACGCCGGAGCCACCCTCGTTCGGCGGCCGGAGCCCGCGCCCGCGCCCGCTGCCGCCCCCGCCCCGCCGGCGACCCTGTTCGAGCGGCCCGCCCCCCCGCCCGCCGCCCGAGCCACCCGCGGCAACCCCCGCGCCGGGACGCCGTC
>JBBRZY010000443.1:0-4732 GCA_038252885.1 Anaerolineales bacterium
CAAAACTCAACGACCAGCCGGCAATGAGGGTAAAGACACCACCAACGGGCGAGACCTACTACATCGTCGACGGGCTGTATTACATCGCCATTTACCAGCGCGTTCTCATCCGCCACCGCTATCCAGCAAAGGGGAAGCAGGAGTGAAAACCACCCTCCGCACCGACCTGACCGTCGCCGATATCTGCGACGGGTTTATGTACAACCAACTCGAAGGCAAGGCCCTGTTCGGCCTAGGCGGGAAACTCACCATTCAGCCGGAGTATCAGCGGAACTACATCTACGCCGAGGGCGGGGGGAAGCGCGAGCAGGCGGTCATTCATTCGCTGCTCAAGGGGTATCCGCTCGGGCTGATCTACTTCAACAAGGTCGCGGCGGACAAGTTCGAGGTGCTCGACGGCCAGCAGCGCATCACCAGCATCGGGCGGTTCGTCACGAACAAGTTCGCGATCATGGACGGCGGCAACCCGCAGAACTTCGACAGCCTGCCCGCCGACCAACAGGCCAAGATGCGGGCCTCGAAATTGCTGATCTACGAGTGCGAGGGTACGGAAACCGAGATCAAGCAGTGGTTTGAGACAATCAACATCGCCGGCGTGCCGCTCAACGCGCAGGAGCTTTTGAACGCCATCTACTCCGGCCCGTTCGTCACCAAGGCCAAGGAAGAGTTCAGCAACAGCCAGAACGCGAACATCCAGAAGTGGAGCGCCTACATCAAGGGCAGCGCCAACCGACAGGACTTTTTGGAGCGGGCGCTCGACTGGGTGAGTAAGGACGATATTGGCGGCTACATGAGCGCCCACCGCAAAGATAAGAACATCAACGAGCTGAAGACCTACTTCAACAGCGTGATCGATTGGGTTTCAACAGTGTTCACGGATGTACTCCCCGAGATGCGCGGCCTGGAGTGGGGCAGGCTGTACGAAGCCTACCACGGCCAGAGTTACAACCCGCAGAAGATGTCGGCCGCCGTGCAAAAGCTGACCGCCGATGACTACGTGACGAACGGCAAGGGGATTTTCGAGTATCTGCTGGGCGGTTCGACGGACAAGAAGCTGCTGGCCGTGCGGGTGTTTGACGAAAAGACCAAGCGGGTCGCCTACAACAAGCAGACGCAGGACGCGCAGGCCAAGGGCAAGTCCAACTGCCCGGTTTGCGCCGTCGGCGACAACGCCAATAAGAGCAGAACCTACAAGCTCGATGAGATGGACGCCGACCACGTTGCCGCATGGAGCAAGGGCGGCGATAGCTCGGCTAAGAACTGCCAAATGCTCTGCGCCACCCACAATCGCGCCAAAGGCAACCGATAATATAGGCGTGCCATAGCCCGGATCGGTGACCAGCGCCGCCCGCAACGCAAAGGCCGGCTGAGCACTCTTGCCCAGCCGGCCTTTTTGATTGCCTCAATGTGTCAGCGGCCTAGCTTAATTGCGCGACGCATTTGCGCGGCCGCTTTGCCCGGCCAGCGCTTGGCTTGAATCAGAGCTTAGTAGTAGTCAGTGCCCAGCGTGGCGGGGTCGGGGGTGGCGGCGTAGAGCACCGCGTCGAGCGCCAGCAGCGCGGTGAGGTTGCGCCAGGTCCAGCCGCGCGACATGGCCCAGTCGTCGTCGAAGTACGAGCGGCCATAGGTGAAGTGGATGCCGTCCAACGCCAGGCCGCCGGCCGGCAGCGGCTGCACCGCCGCCCAGAAGTCCCACAGCGGCAGCTCATACTCGGCCGCCAGCGCGCGGATCAGGTCGTTCACGTGGCCGTCGCCCTCGACGTTGTCGGCCTTGGTCGCCAGGATCGGCAGCACGCCGGCGGCCAGAATGGTGTCGAGCAGGCGGCGCATGGTCGGCTCTAGCTCAGCGGCGCGGCCAGGGATGTGCGTGCCGAGCATCACCAGCGCCAGGCTGGGGTTGTTGATGCGCAGCTCGCAGTCGAGCGGCGTCTCGCCCGCACCGCAGAAGGCCGGGTCGGCCCAGGTGGGGTCGAGCAGCGAGGCCGCGCTGAAGCCCGATTTGGCCGCCAGGCTCTCGCGCGCAAACGAGCCCTGGAAGCGCGCCAGGGTGGGCCGCAGGTAGCTGTAGCGCGCGCCCAGGCGATAGTCGCCGGCGGCCTCGAACATATCGAGGAAGCGGCCGTTCTCGGTATTGCAGTCGCCCAGCTTAGAGAAGGCGGCCGGGTTGCGACCCAGGCGCAGGCCGCGTTCGTAAACCGCCTGGGCCACAGCGCTGACGCGCAGCGGGATGACGCCGGCCGGCACACGCGGCAGCGCATTCGGGTCGCGGGCCGTCAGCCGCGCGCCCGCCTCGACCCCATAGGCTTGCGGCAGCCAACCGGCGGCGGCCGGCCCCTGCACCAACAGCCAGGCGTCATCGCTGGTGCGCTCAATGACGGCGTAGGTTTGGCCGAGAAAGACTGAGAAGACCGGCGCGCTGGCGGGGTCGGCCGATTGGCGGGCGTAGGCGCTGCTGACGGCCACCACGAACTGGCTGGCCGGGTTAACCGAGTCGGCCACGGCGCGCAAGAGCAGCGCGGGCTGCCGGGTCTGGGCACTGGCCGGCGTGGGACGCAAACCGGCCAGCCACAGTCCGGCCAGCAAGAGCAACGTGAGGGGGCGGCGTAAGCGCATCAGCAGCGACTCGGCCAGCAGCGGCCCACAAGCCGCCGCTGGGTAAGCTGATTATAAGAGCCACGCCGGGCGGTGGGAAGATACAGAAGCCGGGCCGCCGCGAATTAGGGGCGATTCGGCGCAAAGCTGTATCTGCGGCCGGGCGCGGCGGCATCACGGTTATAATCGGCGCGGACCCCCAGATGACAACTGCCCCTGCGCTTGCGCCATCGACCGCCCGGCCCGGGCCACTGCCGCTGGGCCACCGCCTGTGGGCGCTGTGGCAGCGGCACCGCGCCTGGCTATGGGCCGACGTGCTGTCGGTCTTCCTGCTCACGCGGCTGGCGCTGGTGGCCATCGCCCTGTTCGCGCCCGCCTTCCCAACCAACGCCGCCTACCCGCTCACCAGCGCGGCCGAGCGCGGCTGGCAGTTCACGCCCGTCTATCTGATCGACGTGTGGGGCCGGTGGGACAGCGGCTGGTATTTGGACATTATTGAGCACGGCTATTACGCGCGCGGCGACCTGCGCACCGTGCCGAGCAACCTGGGGTTCTTTCCGCTCTATCCCTATCTGGTGAAGGCTCTCACGGCGGTCGTGCCGGCGGCGGCGCGCACCCCCGGCGTCACACTGCTGGCCGGCGCGCTGCTGTCGAACGCGTTGTTGCTGGGGGCCCTGGCCCTGCTGCGGCCGTGGGTGGCGCGCCTGACCGGCGACCCGGCCGTGGCGCGCCGCACGGTGCTGTACCTGCTGCTGTTCCCGACCAGCTTCTTCTTCGCCACCTTCTACACCGAGTCGACCTTTCTGTTCTTCATGGTGGCGGCGTTGTTCGCCGCGCAGCGCCGGGCCTGGGGCTGGGCCGGCGCGGCCGGCGCGCTGCTGACGCTCACCCGCCCGCTGGGGATTCTGATCGCCGTGCCGCTGGCCTGGCAGTATGCCCAGGCCGCCCAGTGGAATTTTCGCAACGTGCGGCTCAACGCGGCCTGGTTCGCGCTAATGCCGGCCGCCTTCCTGGCGCTGTGCTATTGGCAGTACACCCTCACCGGCGACTTCCTGGCGACGCTGCATCATCACGCCGCCTGGGCGCGCGGGTTCGCCTGGCCGTGGACGACGCTGCTGCACCCGTTTGAGTCGCTGCTGTACCGATACAGCACACCGCTCGAACAAGGGCTGACGGTGCTGTTCGTGGCCGGGGCGCTGCTGGCGCTGTGGCGGCTGCCCACGCCCAGCCTGGGGCTGTATGCGCTGCTGCTGATCGCGCCGCCGCTGTTCACCGGGCAGTTGACCTCCACCGCGCGCTACGATCTGGTGGTCGTGCCGGTGTTTGTGGTGCTGGCGCAGCTGGGCAAGCACCCCACCCTCGACCGGGCCATCACCCTGCTGGCGGCGACGGCCCAGGCGCTGTTGTTTCTGGCGTGGTGCCGGTTCTACTGGGTGGCCTGAGCGCAGCCATGTTGACCTCGCTGCCCGCCGCCGCCCCGCCCGCCCCACGGCCTATGCGCCACCGCCTGCGCGACCTGTGGCGGCGGCATCGCGGCTGGCTGTGGACCGACGTGGTCGCGATCTTCCTCATCACGCGGCTGGCGCTAGTGGGCGTGGCCTGGTTCGCGGGCTTCTTCCCCAACGACCCAAGCTACCCCGATCCGGTAGCCTCGGCGCGCGGCTGGCAGTTTACGTCCATCCATCTGCTCGATGTGTGGGGCCGGTGGGACAGTGGCTGGTACCTCGACCTGATCAACCACGGCTATGCCGCCTCGAGCGACGTCAGCAGCGTGCAGAGCAACCTGGCCTTCTTCCCGGTCTACCCGTTCTTGGTGAAGGGGCTAACGGCGCTGCTGCCCGCGCTGCTGCCGGGCCAGGCGGCCACGCTGCTGGTGGGCGTGCTGGTGTCAAACGCGTTTTTGCTGGGGGCGCTGGCGCTGCTGCGGCCGTGGGTGGCCCGCCTGACCGGCGACCCGGCGGTGGCGCGGCGCACGGTGCTGTACCTGCTGCTGTTCCCCACCGGCTTCTTCTTCTCGACCTTCTATACCGAGTCGACGTTCTTGTTCTTCTCGGTGGCGGCGCTGTTCGCCGCGCAGCGCCGCGCCTGGGGCTGGGCCTGCCTGGCCGGCGCGCTGCTGACGCTCTCTCGCCCGCTGGGG
>JBBRZY010000444.1:0-4700 GCA_038252885.1 Anaerolineales bacterium
AGCTCATCCGCCAGCCAGGCACGGTAGCCGGTATCCTCCAAGACGCGGTCCAGCAGCACGGCCGGCGGCAGGTCGGATGCAGCGGCCCGCAGCGCCTGCGCCAGGTCCCAGTACTGCTCCAGGGCCTGGACGGCTTTGGGTTTCAGGCCAAAGGCCTCGGCGTTCGAGATCGCTTCGACCAGCCGCGCCCAGGTGATATGTCCCTGCTCATCGCGCAGCAGCCGCAGCGCCACCGGCCCCAGGCCGCGCGGCGGCGCGTTGATGACCTGGTCCATGGCGCGCTCGTCGCCTGTGGTCGCCAGCGCCAGGTAGGCCAGCATGTCGCGCACCTCGCGGCGATGATAGAGCCGCTGCCGGCCCGGCAGTACGTAGGGCACGCCCCGGCGCATGAAGGCGTGCTCCAGCAACGCGCTCTGGCGGTTGGTGCGGAAGAGTACTGCCAGCTCGGTGAGCGGGGTGCCGGCCTGCGCCAGCCGCTCCGCTTCGCGCGCCACGAACGCCGCTTCGTCATGTTCGTTGGGCAGGCGCACGTCCCGGATCAACTCGCCCGCACCGCGCTGGGCGGTCAGGTCCACATCCGGGTACTGCCCCGGGCGAAACAGCGCCCCGGCGGCGGTTACGATCTGAGTCGATGAGCGAAAGTTGTCCTTCAGGTAGAGCAGCGGCGCCGAGGGGAAGTCGGCGCGGAACTGGGCGGACAGGCGGGGATAGTGAGCATGGCGCCATTCGTAGATGGACTGTGCGGCCGAGCCGGCCACGACCAGGTTCTCGCTCGGCCCGGCGATCAGGCGCACCAGGGCGTACTGGCCGAGGCTGGTGTCCTGGAACTCATCCACCATCACGAAACGGTAGTGCAGGTGGAGCTGCGCCATGAGGGTGGTGTTCGTCCGTAATAACCGCACCGCCTCGACGATCAGGTCGGCGAAGTCTAGGGCCTTGGCCTGGGCCAGCAGCGCCTGGTAGCGGGCGTAGACTCGAGCCAGAGCCTGCTGCGCGGGCGAGTCGCGCACGGTGGCGAACGCCTCGGGGTCATGGCCCTGCTCCTTGGCGTCTGCGACCAGGCCCGCGACGAAGACCGGCGGCCAGACGGTCTCCGGCAGGCCCACGTCGGCCATGGCGCGCCGTAGGAGGCGAAACGCCTGGTTTGGGTCGTAGATGATGATGGGCTGGTGCTTGCGGTCGGGTTGGCCGGCGAGGAGGCGGCGGGCGAAGGCGTGGAGGGTGAGGATGGGCAGGTCGTCGGTGTCTTCACCCAGGAGAAGCTGGAGCCTTTCGCGCATTTCTAGCGCGGCGCGGCGGGTGAAGGTGAGCAGGAGCACCTCGTAGGGCCACGCGAGGCGCTCACTTACCAGGCGGGCAAAGCGTTCCAAGAGAAGCGTGGTCTTGCCCGTGCCGTGGCCGGCCTGGAGCTCCAGGGGGCCGTCCACGTGCCGGGCGACCTGTGCGCGGGCCGGCTCATCAGTTGTTGACACATTTCATCACCTCCTTTCGGTGGAAATGCAAACAGGCCATCGGGGCGGATGGCCTGTGAGTTGGCAGTAGCGTTACAAAGCAGCGGCGTATTGCGCTACGGAAGGGCAGCGCAGGCAGGATTATCCAGGGTCAGAGGATGGTAGACCGCAAGAGGCAGGGCAGCGTGCGGAATGAATGTACAACAACCAGCATGCTCCGCATGTGAGTCTTGGCGACGATCCTTGATAGATGATGGCCTGAGCAAAATTGAACTGTAAGGCACGAACACTTCTCGCGGCGACCAATCAGAAAGTTGGCTTGACGATGTTCCTGGGTGACAGCAATCGGAAAGTTGCGTGACCAAGGAAAGTGCGGGCAAGAAATAGTTATCTATAAGCAAAGTAGCATAAGACAATACTCGCTGTCAAGACACCCCGGCGCTACCGAGTCAGCCAACTCGAGTTTTCCGGCGAGCCGATCATATCTAGCAGTTCTCGATATATTGCGCGCAATTGTGGCTTAACTTCCCGGATGGCCTTCTGAACTTCTACGACGTAGGTTTCCGGGATAAATCGTGAGGGGGGTGGACTCTGATGATGCCAATCTGAAGTGGTGTCGTACAGACACTCTATTGAGTCAAGTGCGCTCGCTAAATCGCGAAGAGTAGTTGCCATGGTCCAGAAGCGGAAAAAGAGGAGGTGGGGCGCGTACGATAGGCTGTCTAAATCCTTACCAAACCACTCGGCGGCATCGGTTAATGCACGTGCTAGATTGGGCAGCGTTCAGTTACACTGAAGGGTGTCGCATTCTGACGTGCTATTCTGAGCTGGAAAAGTAACCCGTATCTATACCCGTCGTCGTCGCGGCTGTGGAGCTTGTGGGCAATTGGCGCTCTTCCAATTGTCCACAAATCCACAGCCCGATAATCGGGCAGCACAGCTCTGGCTCAGGATTGCCAAGGACACCGCATGACACCAACAACGAAAGTGAAACCGGCGCAGCGCTTGACCGCATCGCGCAAGCTAGAACTCTATCTAGCCACCCGCTCGCCCGAGGCACCGGTGGGCGAAATCTTGCGTCAATACAGTCTGCACCTGGACGACCTCCGCCAGATTGAGCAGACCATCGAGAGTGCGGCGCTAGCCGCCCTGAAAGTCCAGGGGCGGCATGGGCGCCTGCCGACCGAGGTCACGCCCGAGCGGTTGTTGCGCCTCGAACAAGAACTGACCGAGAAGACCCGCGCGCTGGCCGAGCTAAGCGTCGCTTTCACCGTGCTCGAAAAAAAAGATCGCGAGGAGTCCCGGCTCGCGTTGCCGGCCAGCCGGTCGCGGCGGAGACGCGCCCGGTGATTCTGGAACTGGTGGCTGAAGCCAAGGCGCAGGGTCTGCCCGAACAGCGCGCCAGCCAGGTGCTGGAAGTCAGCCCGCGCACGCTGCAACGCTGGCGTGAGCCGGCGCGGCCCCAAGCGCCGGCAGCCCCACGCCCCCGGCCGGTCAACGCTCTGACCCAGGCGGAAGCCGCGGCGGTGGTGAGCGTCATCCGTTCGCCGGCCCACGCCGACCAGAGTTGCCGCGAGCTGGCGCTGAGCCTGGAAAACGCCCCGGAACAAGCGATTTCGGTGTCGCCGGTGACGGTCTGGCGCTACCAGGTGGCGCTGGACTGCAATGGCCCGCGCGGCCGGCAGACCAGCCAGCGCCACGGCCCCGCGCCCGACACGGACTGGGTGACAGGCCCGAACCAGTTGTGGGACTATGACGTCACCGTGCTGCGGTCCGAAGAGCGCTGGGCCTTCTGGTATCTCTACAGCCTGCTGGATCACTTCAGCCGCAAGGCGGTGGCCTGGCTGGTCCACCCCACCTTCTGCAGCGCGCAGGTCCAGACGCTGTGGGACCTGGGGCTGGTCAACGAAGGCTTGCTGGAGGTACCCACCGACCGGTGGCCCAAGTCCCTGAGCGACCGCGGCGCCCAAATGCGTTCGCAGTCTACCCGCCGCTATTTCAAGAAGCTTGGCATCGACCAGCTTTTCAGCCGACCGCGCACCCCCAACGACAACCCCAGGATCGAAGCGCATTTTGGCACGATCAAATCCCAGCCGGTCTATCCCGGTTACTTCGCCGACGTCCCCGCCGCGGTGACCTACTTCACCGGCTTCTACGCCTGGTACAACGAGCAGCACCCGCTGACCACCGTGCGCATGCTCACGCCCAACCAAGTCCACACCGGCCAAGCCGCCGCCTTACTCGCGGCCCGCCAGACCCACCAGACCGCGGCGCTCGCCAACCGGCGGGCCGCCGATCACACGCCCTTTACACTGGAGGCCCTTACCGTCCAATCCTTACCCGATGTCTCCCAATGCCCGGTTTACTCGTGGGCGGGACCCGCACCGGTTCCGCAAAACACGCGACACCCCTTGCGTAACTGAGCGGTCACCCGCTTTGGCAAATAGCGGAATGCACACGTATGTGTCCTTAGCCTTGGCAAAAACAGCCAATCCGCCGAAATCTACGATGCTTCTGACGATTGCGTTCTGTTTCAATGTTCGGCGTAGAGCCTCTCCATACGTGGCTCGCAGGAAACTGCTCGACACAATGATGCTATACAGACCACCAGGACGTAACAGTCCGACGCTCTTTTCCATAAAATAGACGTACAGGTCAGCCACGCCGTCAAAAGATTCGTAGTGGCTTTCAAAGTATGTCTTCATGCCGCTCAGCAATTCTTGGCGGACATATGGCGGGTTACCAATCACCGCGTCAAACCCGCCGGCCTTCATGGCATCTGGAAACTCCGCCTGCCAGTCAAAGGCGTTCACCCGCTTCATCTCGACGTCGTCCGGCAGCAACTGCGCCGCAAAATAGTCCGGCCCAATCAGGCTGTTGCCGCACTTGATATTGCGGTCCAGGTTGGGCAGCACCCGTTCCTTGGCGTCGGCCTGAAACAGCGCCAACTGTTTGCCCAGGCTGGCCTCGCTCTCGGTGTCGAGCACCGCCAGCAGCAGCGAGAGCTTGGTCACCTCCACCGCCTGCCGGTCAATATCCACCCCAAAAATGTGCTCGGTGAGAATGCGCTTCTTCTCGGCGGTGGTCAGCCGCCAGCCGCCATCTTCGGCCTGCCACACCTCGCGGCGGTGCTTTTCGGGCGCGTGGGCGCTGTACCAGTTCAGGTAATAGTCCAGCAGGAACTGATAGGCCCCCAGCAAGAACGAGCCAGAGCCGCAGGCCGGGTCGAGCACGCGCAGGCCCTTGAGC
>JBBRZY010000445.1:0-4697 GCA_038252885.1 Anaerolineales bacterium
ACGTGCAGACCGCCGGCCGAGTCGACCGACAGGTAGGGCGGGCCTTCAGAGCCGCCGCCGGTCGCGGCCGGCAAGAGCGTCACGATGTCGCGCCAGGTCAGGCCGCCATCGAGCGATTCTTGGAAATACTTGCCGGCGATGCCGGCAATGCCGGTCCAGGTCAGGTAGACCTCGTTGTTCTGGCCGATCACTACATTCGGTTGATTGAACCCCTGGTTGGCAATGCGGCGCCGGTCGGTCCAGGTCTGGCCGCCATCGGTTGAGCGCGCATAGTAAATCCCCAGCGGCGGCCAGCCGTTCGGAAGTTGAAATTCACTCCAGACCACATGCATGGTGCCGTCGGGGCTGAACGCGAGTTTCATCCAGTCGGCGGCGGCGTTGGTGCTGGCCGTGTCTCCGACCAGCTTGGGCGCCTCCCAGATGCCGGTGACCGGGTCTCGGCGCTCGACATTGATCTCCGCGCTGGAAGTGCCGAAGGCCATCCACAACGCCCCATCTGGCGCGACCGCCAAGTTGGGGTTGGTGTAGGCCTGGTTGATGGTCGTCGGGCCATGCCAGTCTTTGGCGGTGTGGGCCGGTGACGGCCCGCTGTCGGCGAAGTCACCGCCATTCACCAGCAGCGCCAGGCCGTTGCCGCCCGACACGCCCGTTAGGCCGGTGCCGTTGCCGCCGATGACGAAGATGTCGAGCGGCTGCCACTCGGGGTCGTCCAGGCGGCTGTAATACACGCTGCGCGAAGCAGACGTCCCGAAGGCTTCTTCTGTGAAGACCACAAAGCCGTGCACTTGGCCGTAGGCATCGGCCACAATGACGGGATTGTCGAGCCGGCCGTTCGCTTCAAAGATCAGCTCCGGCTGGGTCCAACCGCCGTCTTGGGCGTGCAGCGGCTGCCCCCCGGCCAGGCCGGCCAGCAGCCCTGCCACCAGCAGGCCCACGACTTTAGAAAGGGTGCGCTGTCGAGTGTTCAATCGGTTCTACCATCCTTCGGGGGCGGCCTAACCGCGCCGCGCCCGCAGACCAATCAGGGCTATGATCACGACCACCGCCATGCCGACCAGAATGCCGCCCACGCGCAGCCCGTTGTCGCCGTTCAGCGGCGGGGGCGGGGTGCCGTGCAGGTCTTGCGTGGGCTGCGGTGTGTTCGTCGCCTCGACGGTGGCGGTCACTTCCATGGTGGCGACCGGCGGCGGGGTAAAGGTCGGCGCCGGCTGAAAGACCAGGGCGGCCACCGGCCGTTCGACGTAGCCCGCCAGATATTGGCGACCGCCGCCGCTGACCAGGGCGTAGACCCGGTAGACTACTCCCAGGATGCCTTGCGGCCGGATCACCGCCCGCGCCCCGCTCAGCCGGTCAACACTATAACCCAGCGGGATCGTCTCGCGCCCGCCCCAGCGGCTGCCGTCCCAGGTTAGATAGAACAGCACCGTCGAGTCAGACGACGTTTGCTCGACGCCCACCAGGTGCAGGCGGCCCTCGTCGTCCGGGATCACGCTGACTTGCGGGGCGATGGCGAGCAGGCCCGACACTAGCTTGGGTTCAGACCAGGTGTCAGAACCGGCCGGCAGCCGCGCGTGCCACAAGTGCGGGTCACCGGTCAGATTGTCGACCCACAGCAAATGCACCTCGTCGTCGCCGCCGGCCACGAGGGTGGGGTAGCCCGCGTCGCCGCTGGCCATTACGCGCGGCGCGCTCCAAGTTTGACCGTCATCGTCCGACCAGGCATAGTACACGCCCAGCGGGTTGGTAGCCGGCGGCAGCGCCGTGTGCACCCAGGCGACATGCAGCCGCCCAGCGGCGTCGCGCGCGATGGCCGTCTGCAGCACCTGCGCCCACCCAGCTTGCTCGGCGTCAAAGATGACGGTTGGCGCCGACCAGCTATCCCCCTGATTGGTCGACGAGATGAAGTAGACCCCGCGCCCCTCATTCAGCGGCACGGTGTAGGCGATGTAGAGTTCTCCGTTCTGGCCCTGCGTCAACGCGGGCGACCCGCCGGAATTCTGGTCACCAGACAGATTCCGAATGGCCTCCCAGCCACCGCTGGTGGAGGCGTCGCGGGCGAACGAGCGGCTGTAAAACAACTGGCCCGTCGGGCCGCCGCTCCAGAGCGCGTGCATGTGCCCGCCTTGGTCGATCACGACCACCGGGTCTTTGGCCGTGCCGCCGCCGGGCGAGGCCAGCACTGCATTGGGTGACGACCAGGTGTCGCCTTCTAGCCGAGCGTAGCTCAAGGTTTCTTGCGTGCTGCCGTCTAGTTGCCCCTTGGTCCACAGCGTGTGCAGCCGGCCATCGCTGTCAACGCCCAACGCCGGCAGGCCGGCATTCGTATCGCTCAAGGAGATAATGACCGGCGGGCTCCACTCAGTGCTGACGGCGGGCAGCAGGTCGGGCAGTGTCACCAGGCTGGTGGTGCCCCAAATATCCTCGGTCCCATCGCAGCCGACCACGCTCACTTGCTCGCCATCCAAAACAGCCGCCACGCAACTCAGCGTGGTTGAGCGGTTGGTGGCCGGGTCAACAAAGCTAATGCGGGGGGTCACCGGGGATGACCAGCGCGTGCCGTCCCACAGCACCAGCGCCAGCTCGGTCGGGCCTTCGGTCAGCCGGGCGAACAGCGCCAGGCGGCCGTCGGGCAAGGTGTAACTGGTGACCTTGAACAGGCAGCCCGCCAGGTCTTCCAGCACCCGCACGGGGGCGCTCCAATTTTCTTGCGCTTCGTCGGAGATCTGCTGGTACAAGTTGCAATTACTGGGCGGCGACCACAGCCGCATCAGCCGGCCATCCTCCAGCGGCAGCAAGAAGCTATGGCGCGGCAGGTCGGCCTGGTCGTCGCCGACGGCCAGCGGTTCGCCAAACGTCGTGCCCAGGTCAGTCGAGCGGGCCGTAAAGCTCTGGCCCACACGCGGGTCGTCCCAGGTGATGAGCACCTGACCCTGGCCGGGCGCGGTCAAATCGACAAAGCTGTTGGCATAGGTCAGCGCGCGGAAGTACAGCGAGGCCTGGATGATCTTGACGTTTTCCCAGTTCGCGCCGCGCGTGGTGGAGCGGCGGTAGTACACGCCGGCGGGCAATTGGGAATTTTCGATCGTGCGCACAAAGGCCAAATGCAGCCCGCCCTCCGGGTCAACGGCGGCGTCCCAGCGCAACGGGTTGGTCGCCAGTTGAACGCCGGTCGTCCAGGCGCCGGTGTCGGCCCGGGCCTGTGAGTAGAGCAAGTTGCCGCGGCTGTCGCGGTAGAAGGCATGCAGCAGGCCGTTGTTGTCGGCCAGCAGGCTCAGTTCGTCGTAGGCTGTCGGCTTGTCGGTGGCGTTGGTGGGCCGCGCCCCGATGATCTGCGGCACGGCCAGCGGGTCAGACCAGCCGGCGGCCGGGGAGTACGTCGCGTAGAAGGTGCCGGCGAAGGTGTCCCACCACAGCACGTGCAGGTTGCCGTTCGAGTCGGCCACCACGGCCGGCTTTTGGGCCGCGCCCGAGCGCGAGAGGTTCGCGGGCGCCGCCCAGGTTTCACCGCCCACAATGCCCAGCGAGGGGTTGGGGGTGGCGGTGCCGGCTGGTTCCGTCGGCGTGGGGGTGGTCGCCTGCGCGCGCGCCGGCCCGCTGGAGGCTACTAACAGCCACAGCACCAACGCCAGGCTGAAACCGGAGAATATCGCTCGCCGCATCCGCAAAGTTGCCATATCGAAAATGAAACCGCCTTCCAAAGGGTTCGTTTAGCCGCCCGCCTGCAAATAGGCATACATGGCGGCTGCGTGTTCAGCCAGATCGGGCCGGGCCTGTGTGCCCCACCACCAAGTGTAAATTTCCATTTCTGGGCCGGCCTCCGGAATGTCGCGCAGCACTTCGGCCGCTTCGGCATACCGGCCGAGCCAGGCCAGGCTGTAGCCCAGCGCCTTCTGAATACCGCGATGGTCCGGGTCGGCCGCGTGCGCCAGCGTTAGGTGCTGGGCGGCCAATTCATATTCGCGCCGCAGCATGGCGGCCAGCCCCAGGTAAAAGTGCGCCGTCCGATTGTTGGGATCGAGCGCCAGGCTTTGCTCAAATTCTGGTTCGGCCGCTCGCAGGGCCGGGGCCTCTTGGCCGGCGCTCCAGACGCCGGTTGGAAAACCAGCCAGCAGCGCCCGGTCACTGATCAGCGCTCCGACGTTCGCGTGCCAGGCCGCGCGGTTGGTCCACCCGACGGCGCCGACGATCAGCACCCCGGCGGCAACCGCAGCCCACGCCCAGCGCTGGCCGCCGGTCCGCTGCGCCGCGGGGGCGGTGCGTGTGCCGCCCAGCAGCAGTCCGGCGGGCACGAGCCAAAAGGGTGTCGCCCGGCTGGCGACCAACGTGGCATCGCCCAGCCCTTGCACGAGCACAATCACGACACCCAGCAGCCCAGCGATAGCCAGGGCGGCTACGGTCGTCTCGCCGCGCTGCACCCGCCGCAGCCCCAGGCCCGCCGCGCCTAAGAGCAGGCCGGTGTAACCAGCCAGCCCCAGCCAGCCTTGCTCGACGAGCACGTTCAAATAGGCGTTGTGGGCGTGGGTCAAGTAGATGACCGGGACCACCAGCACGTAACTGGAATACCGCGCCGGAAAGGAGGCCAGCCCGCCGCCGGTGAGGGCCACATCCTGCGCCAGCCGCCAGGTCTGCCCGAAGACCACTTGCCGGCTGACGACCGAATTGGGGCCGGGGAGCGAGCCCAGCAGGCGGGCGGTCAG
>JBBRZY010000446.1:0-4696 GCA_038252885.1 Anaerolineales bacterium
ATGGCACCGGGAACCAGGTACAGGTTGTGATCGGCGCGAAGCCGGCGGGCGACGCGCTCATATTCCATCTTGCCCAGCGCCTCGAAGTGTTCTTGGATGAGCAGCCGGGCCAGTTCCAACATGCCCGGCGCGGGCGCGTCGGCGTTGGTCAGCCCCGCCAGTTGGATCAACAAAGACTCTTGGGGGGTCTTTGCGCCGACGCCCGGCGGGTCGGCGTGCTGGATTAGTTCTAGCACGCGTTGGGCGGTGCGCAGCGGCACGCGCTTGTACATCGCAATCTCGGCTGCGCTCTCGGCGAACAGGCCGTTTTCATCGAGTTGCGCCAGGATGTAGGCCGCCACGGGCCGCTCTTCTGGGCTGAGCGCGGGTCCGATCTGGCGCAGAATATACTCATCCAGCCGGTCGGGCATGCCAGTCTCGGGGAAGTCGTCGTCACCGATGGCGGTGTCGCGCTGGCTAGGGGGCTGGCGCGGCGAAAGAAATACCACCGCCGAGCCATCGGCCATGGGCGCAGCGCAGGTCGGGCAGGGCAGCGACCGGAGCCGTTTGCCACAGCCGGGGCAGCGCAGTTCGTCTACGATCTCCAGCGCTGGGTTGAGGTCGACTTCCTTAAGCAGCGCCGTCTCCAGTTCGGCGGCCGAAAGTTGGAGATAGCCCATGGTTTTAGCCAAATGGGCGGTGGCCTGCGGGCGGTTGTCCTGGATGTGTCCGGTGAACATGGCGTCCTCATGGGGCGCTCAGGTCAGGGTCTAACCAGTTGAATGGTTAGTGCTTGGTTAGAAGGTATAGGCGGAGTATAGTCCTGCCGGCCTATGCGGTCAACTCGCAATTCGCCTGAAGCGCGTATATTGCGTACTGTGCAAGAAGCGTGCCAGCAGACCTCCGCTATAATGCGGCCGGCGTGTGAGGCATGGTCCGGCCACTAAATTGCATCGCAGCGGGCCGTGCCGGCCGCCTAGGACGCACCCAGGACAATAATGATGGCGATGCCAGACGCCGCGAAGGACGAGAGCAGCTTGTTTGAGCTTGCACCGATCTCCCTGTGGGAAGACGACTACAGCGCCGTCAAGGCCTACCTCGACGAGTTGCGCGCTGCCGGCGTGACTGATTTCCGCGCCTATATCCAAGAGCACCCCGAAGTGCTGGCCGTCGCCATGCGGCGCATCCGGGTGGTTGACGTAAACCGCAAGACGCTCGAACTGTTCCAGGCCGACTCCAAGGCCGAGCTGCTCGCAAACCTCGACCGCGTGTTCCGCGACGACATGGGCGCGAAATTTGCCGACGAACTGTGCGCCATGTGGGACGGCGCGCTGACCTATACCGGCGAGGGCGTCAACTATACGCTCTCCGGCCGGCCGCTGGATATTCGCCTGCACTGGGCCATCCTGCCGGGGGCCGAGGCCACCTACGCCCGCGCCCTGGTCTCGATTGAAGATATCACCGCCCAGAAACGGGCCGAGCGCGCCCTCGCCGCCAGCGAGGCGCGCTTTCGCGGCTTGTTCGAGCATGCCCCGATTTCACTATGGGAAGAGGACTACACGCTTCTCAAGCGCGTGCTCGACGGGCTGCGGGCCGAGGGTGTCACCGACCTACGGGCCCACCTCACGGCCCACCCCGAAGTTCTGCAAAAACTTATGGGCAGCCTGCGGGTGATCGACGTCAACAACAAGACATTGGAGATGTTTCGCGCGGCCTCCAAGGCCGAACTCATCGCCAATCTGGGCGAAATTTTTCGCGATGACATGGGCACTCACTTTGTCGACGAGCTGGTTGACATGTGGGAAGGCCGCCTGTCCTATGAGCATGAAGGCGTCAACTACGCCCTCAACGGCGAGCCGGTCAACATTCAATTGCATTGGGCCGTGCTGCCGGGGGCCGAGGCCGACTTCTCGCGCGTGCTGGTTACAATTCAAGACATCACCGCCCGCAAGAAGGCCGAAGACTACCTCAAGTACCTCGGCACACATGATGTCCTCACGGGCTTGTACAATCGCGCCTACTTTGAGGAAGAAATGGCCCGCCTTGGTCGCAGCCGGCGCTTCCCAATTAGCATCATCATTGGCGACCTAAACGGACTCAAGGTCGCCAATGACACGCGCGGCCACGCCGAGGGGGACAAGCTCATCCGCCGCGCGGCCGAGGTGCTGACGGCCAGCGTGCGCGGCGACGATGTGGTGGCCCGCTTGGGTGGCGACGAGTTCGCCGTGTTGCTGCCGGGCACCGATGTCGCCGCCAGCCGCCAATCGTTGAGCCGCGTGCGGAGCCTGCTCGAGCTTAACAACAAGTATTATAGTGAGCCGGTCCTGAGCGTTAGTCTGGGTGTGGCGACGGCTGAAACCGGCACGGCGCTGTCTGAAACCATGCGCCAGGCCGACGACGCGATGTATGCCGAAAAGCGCCGCCACCACGCCGGCCGGGCCTGAACCAATCAAGCTGTAGCCCAATTGACCCAGGTTTGCGCATAGCCATTGGGGCAGGTCAGCCACAAGTGAGCATATTTCATGGAACAACCTGAGGCTATGCGCAAGGCCACCCGCAACCGGCGGCTACTGCTTATCTTCTTGAGTTTTGATCTGCTGGTGGTCTTCGTCCTGGGCGTGCTGTGGTGGCTGGGCGTCTTCAAACCGCGCGGCACAGCCACCCCCACCTCCTTCGACGGCCAACGCGCCCTTGATTTTGCCGTCGCGCAGACTGACCTTGGCCCCCGTACCACCGGCACGCCCGGCGGCCTCGCGGCTGGCGACTTGATCAAGGCCAACCTCGACGCCGCCGGCTGGGCGACCGAGTTCCAAACCTTCGAGTATCAGGGAACGGTCGCCCGCAACGTCATCGGCCGCGCCAACGTTGGGCGGGGACCAGTCATCATCTTGGGCGCGCACTACGACACGCGCCGCCGCGCCGACCAGGATGAGGTGGATCCCAGCGCGCCCGTCATCGGCGCCAACGACGGCGCGTCTGGCGTGGCGGTGCTGCTTGAGCTAGCCCAGACCCTCGACCTGGACCGGGTGCCCAACGAAATCTGGCTGGCCTTCTTCGACGCCGAGGACAACGGCGATCTGGACGGTTGGGATTGGATCATTGGCTCGCGCTATATGGCCGACCACCTAGACCGCACCGACCTGCCGCAGTCCATGATCCTGGTGGACATGATCGGCGATACCGACCAGCAGTTTTATCTCGACAGCAACTCCGACGCCGCGCTCTCGGCTCAGCTTTGGACCGTGGCCGCCCAGTTGGGCTACAATCAGCACTTCATCCCGCTGCCGCGCTACGCCATGCTCGACGACCACATTCCCTTCCGCGAACTCGGCATTCCGGCGGTGGACATCATCGACTTCGACTATCCCTATTGGCACACCACCCAAGACACGGCCGACAAGCTGAGCGCCGATAGCCTCGAGCGCGTGGGCCGCACCCTCGAAGCCTTCTTGGAAAGCCCGGAACCCTAAACCTATGTCATCTGCCGCCGTTCAACCCGCCGCGCGCATGGCCTCCATGCCGGCCAGTTTTTTCTTGGGCCTCAACCAGACCATCGCCCGGCTCAAAGCGGCCGGGGTCGATGTCATTCGCATGGACATGGGCTCGCCTGACCTGCCACCCGCGCCGTTCATCGTCGAGCGCCTCAAGCAGGTGGCCGATACCCCCACCGCCCACGGCTACCAACCGATGGCCGGTACGCCGCCCTACAAGGCCGCTTGGGCCGAGTTCTACGGTCGCCGCTTCGGCGTCGAGCTCGATCCTGGCACCGAGATCATGGGCCTGCAAGGTTCCAAGTCGGGCGTCTTCAACCTGGCCGTGGCTTACGTCAACCCCGGCGACGTCGTCCTGGTCCCTGACCCGGGCTATTCCACTTACACCGCCGGCGCCAACTTTGCCGGGGGCGAGTGCGTCTACATGCCGCTCACGGCCGCCAACCACTTCCTGCCCGACTTCGCCGCCATCCCGGCTTCTGTTTGGCAGCGCACCAAGCTGATGTGGCTCAACTACCCCAACAATCCCACCGGCGCGGTTGCGCCCTTGGCGCTGTTTGCTGAGGCCGTGGCCCTGGCCCGCCGGCATGGCTTCCTGTTGGCCCACGACGCCCCGTACACCGAGATCACCTACGACGGCTATCAGGCGCCCAGCTTGCTCCAAATTCCCGGCGCAAAAGACGTCAGCGTCGAGTTCCACTCGCTCTCCAAGACCGCTAACATGGCCGGCTGGCGCTTGGGTGTCATGGTCGGCAACCCGCAGGTCGTTGCCGTGATGCAGACGCTGCAAAGCGTGAGCGAGGGGGGCCAGTTTTTGCCCGTGCTCGCTGCGGCTCAGGCCGCGCTCACGGGCGACCAGACCTGGCTCGCGGCCCGCAACGAAATCTACCGTGAGCGCCGCGACCTCGTCGTCAGCGCCGTGCGTGCCGCCGGCCTGCACACTGAAACGCCCTCGGCAGCGATCTACGTCTGGGTGCAGCTTCCGCCCGGCGTGGAGGATGCCGCCTATGCCGATGCCTTGCTAGAGGCTGTGGGCGTCAGTGTCACGCCTGGCTGGATCTTCGGCGAGGCCGGCCGCGGCTATGTGCGTCTCTCCCTGGGCACCCCCACCGACCGCGTCCGGGAGGCGATGGCCCGCTGGCAGGTCTGGGCTAAGCAACAGCTCTAGCCGTATCAAACGCCTCACAACAATCGACTCGGCCAGGTCGCAAGTGGACCTGGCCGAG
>JBBRZY010000447.1:0-4691 GCA_038252885.1 Anaerolineales bacterium
AGCAGCGGGGCCAGCAGGTGGGCGCGGCGCACGTCCTCTTCGGTTGGGTATGACGGCAGCGTGAAGAATTGGCGCACGGCGGCCGGCAAAGCCAGCCCCGAGCGACGCCAGGCGGCCAGGCCATAGACGGCCAGCGCGGCCACATACACGACCAGCAGGAGGGTGAGGAGCGGTTCTAACACGCGCGGTTAGTCAGGATGCACAGACACAGGCCGCTTACGCGGCGACCGGCCAGGTAAAACGCTGCCAGATGAAGCGATGCGGCACCACGTAGGCCGCGTCTAGCCCGCCGTAGGTGGCGGCGGCCCAGGTGCGCAGTTCGGCTAGGCAGCGCGGAAAGAAACCGGGCGGCGCGGCCCAATCGGGCGACCAGGTGCGGTGCTCGATGGTCTCGATCTGGCGGGCCAGGGTGCGGGTGAGCGTCCACTCGCCCACGGCCCGTTCTTCGAGCGCCGCGCCCTGGGCCAGCAGCGCGGCCGTGATGTCGGCAAAATCATGTTGGGCGGGCGGCTGGTCACCGCCCTGGGCGCGCACGATCACGTTCCACTGGTCGCGCAGGCGCGCCCCGGGCGAATCGGCCGGCCGCCACTCGTAACCAAACAAGAGTGCGCCGCCCGGCCGCAACACCCGGCGCACTTCGTCCAGCGCCCCCCGCCAATTGGCAATCAATTGAAAAACGTGCACCGCGACGACGGCGTCATAGGCGGCGGCGGTCAGCGGCAGCGCGGTCACATCGGCTTGCGCCAGCGGCGGCTGGGCGGCCCCCGGCGGCAGCAGCGCGCGCAGTTGGGCCAACATGCCGCCCGAGAGGTCGAAGCCGACGACGCGCGCCCCACCTGCCAACAGCGGCCGGGTAATGCGCCCGGTGCCCACGCCGATCTCCACCAGGTTGAGCACGCCCGGGACGAGGTCGAGCGCGGCGGCGGCAACCAACTCGGCGATGCCGGGCGGAAAAGCCCGCGCCGTGTCATAGGAGGCAGCAGCGCGGTCGAAGGCATTGGCCGGCATGGGGGCTAAGGTTTAAACCAGTGCACACGTTATTGTACGCTGAAACGCCGGGTTTGGCCGGAAGCGCGCCGGGCGGGTTGGCATTGGCGGCAGGAGGAGTAAAATATCGCCTGAAGCCCATGATGACCCCCACCAACCCACCCGCACCCGACGGCGGCGATCGCCATGACCTGCAATTGGTGCTCTTTGCCGGCGCCTTGAGCGCCCTGGCCTTGGGCGGTGTGGCGCTGGTGGCCCAGGGGCTGGCCGCGCTGCCGATCCCGGGCGATCTGGCGCTGGTGGTGGCCGGGCTGGTGGGGTTGGTGTCGGCCGGGGGGTGGGTGGCGCTGCGAGCGGGGCAGCCGGTGCGGCGCATTGGCTGGGCGGTGCTGGGGCTGTACACGCTGCTGGAGTCGGCGGCGGTGCACCTGACCGGCGGGCCGCAGACGCCCATGCCGGGCTTCTACCTGCTGGTGATCGTGGCGGCGGCCTTTGTGCTGGGGCCACTGGGCGTCGCCGTCATCTCAGGCACGGCGCTGACGGCCTACACCGCCTTGCTGGTGGCGTATGCCAGCGGCTGGCTGATCGTGGTGCCGATTTGGGACAACCCCTTCAACACGCAGGGCAACAGCACGCTGCTGATGGTCAACTGGCTGGCGGTGGCGATCCCAATTGCGCTGACGGCCTTCATGAGCGGCAGGCTGGCCCAGCGGCTGCGGGCGCGCAACGACGAGCTGCAAAACTCGGAGCAGGCGCGCTCGGCGATGGTGGAGTTGCTGGTGCACGACCTGCGCAACCCGCTGACCATCTTGCTGAGCGTGCTCGAATTGATGCCGATGGTGCCAGGGCCGGGGCTGTCGAGCCAACAGCAGGACTTGCTAGCCAATGCGCGGCGGTCGGGCAACCTGATGGTCGGGCTGATCGGCGACCTGCTGGACATTGCGCGGCTGGAGGCGGGCCAACTGCTGCTAAAGCGCGAGCCGCTCGCCCTGCCCGGCCTACTGCGCGAGGCGGCCGAGCAGGCGCGCGTGCCGGCCACGCAGGGCGAGCTAGCGATCGAGGTGCTGTGCCAGGGCGCGGTGCCCCCGGTGGCGGCCGATCAGCAACTCATCCAGCGGGTGCTGGCGAACCTGGTGGGCAACGCCGTGGCGCACACGCCGCCGGGCGGGCGAATTACGCTGGACGCGCAGGCCAGGCCGGAGGGCTACGTGACGGTGACGGTGACCGACACCGGGCAGGGTATTGCGCGCGATCAGCAGCAGCGCATCTTTGAGAAGTTCGTGCAGGTGGAGCGCAGCGGGCGGCAGCGGCGCGGCAGCGGGCTGGGGCTGGCGTTTTGCAAGATGGCGGTCGAGGCGCACGGCGGGCGCATTTGGGTCGAGAGCGAGATCGACCGGGGGAGTTTGTTTGGGTTTACGCTGCCGATCGGGGAAAGAGCAGAGAACAAAGAAAGCGAAAGAGAAAAAGGGTAGATCGGCGCAGTGAGCATTTAAGATAACTGGGTGAGCGCGCCAACTGCTGGCGCGCTCACCCAGTTTTGTTTGGGCGGGGCGGTGGGGTTAGCCGGTGACGGCGGCGTCGGTGATCGCCAGGCCGCGATTGATGATCTCGAACGCTTCGCGCAATTCGGCCTCGGTGATGGAGAGCGGCGGGTTGGCGAAGAAGGTGTGCCAGTGGACGTAGGTGTACAGGCCGTTGTCTTTGAAGAACGCGCCGAGTTGCTGCATCTCTGGGCTGTTGCCATTGAAGGGCGTCATCGGCTCTTTGGTCTGGCGGTTGCGCACCAGCTCGACAATGCCGAACAGGCCGATGGAGCGCACGTCGCCGACGGACGGGTGCTCGGCTTGCAGATCGTCGAGCAGGCCGGCCATGACCTGGCCGAGGCGCTGGGCGTTGCCCACCAGATCATCTTCCTGAATGACCTGGAGGTTGGCGACGGCGGCGGCCAGCGACATGGGATGGGCGTTGTAGGTCAGCCCGCCGAAGTAGACCTTATCTTCCCAGAAGGCGGCGATCTTGTCGGTCATGGCGACGGCGCCGAGTGGCATGTAGGCCGAGGTGAGGCCTTTGGCCATGGTCAGCAGGTCGGGCACGACGCCCCAATGATCCACGGCGAACATCGCGCCGGTGCGGCCGAGGCCGCACATGACCTCGTCGCAGATGAGCAGGATGCCGTACTGGTCGCAGATGGCGCGCAGGCCTTGGAGGTAGCCGTTGGGCGGCACGATCAGGCCGTTGGTGCCGGTGACGGTCTCGATGAAGATGGCCGCGATGGTGTGCGGCCCCTCGTACATGATGACCTCTTCGATCTGATCCAGGCACTTGCGGGCAAAGACCTCGTCGCTGTCGCCGGGCTGGTAGAGCGCGCTGCGGTACTTGTACGGGTCCGGCACACGCACCACGCCGGGCATGCCAGGTTCGTTGGCCCAGCGGCGCGGGTCGCCGGTGAGCGAGATGGAGCCCATGGTGGCACCGTGGTAGGAGCGATAGCGGGTGATGATCTTCTGTCGGCCGGTGTAGCCGCGCGCCAGCTTGATGGCGTTCTCGTTGGCCTCTGAGCCGCCGAGGGTGAAGAAGAATTTGTTGAGGTCGCCGGGGGTCAGCCCAGCCAACATCTGGCCGATCTCGGCGCGCACGCGGGTGGCCATGCCAGGGCCAGCGTAGACCAATTCGTCGGCCTGGGCCTTGATGGCGTCAATGACGCGCCGGTCGCCGTGGCCGATGTTGACGCACATGAGCTGCGAGTTGAGGTCGAGGTAGCGCTTGCCGTTGGCGTCCCAAAAGTAGACGCCTTCGGCGCGGACCATCGGGATGGGGTTGACGGCGCCCTGCGCCGACCAGGAGTAGAAGGTGTGCTTCTTGGACAGAGCGACCATTTCTTCGGCGGACATGGGGGTGGGCATGGGTTAGGGCTCCAGGTGGGGGTGACCTCACCCCCGGCCCCTCCCCAGCGCGGGGAGGGGTGACTTTTGCAAGAGGCGGCGCAAGAAATTGATTTGCAAGCCAGATTTAGACGACCGGCGCGTGGGCGTGGCGCTTGAGCCAGGCGCCGCCGCCGGGCTCGCCGTTCCAGGTGGCGCCGTCGACCAGCAGATTGCCGCGCAGGTAGACCTGCTCGGGCACGCCGCGAATTTCCCAGCCCTCGTATAGATTGTAGTCGGTGCGCTGGTGCGAGGTGGCCGCGCCCATGGTGCGCTTGGCGTTCGGGTCCCAAATGACGACATCGGCGTCGCTGCCGACGGCCAGCGTGCCTTTCTGCGGGTATAGGCCAAAAATCTTGGCTGGGTTGGTGCAGCATAGCTCGACCAGGCGGTTGAGGCTGATGTGGCCCGGGCCGACGCCATAGGTCCACATGATGGGCATACGGTCTTCGATGCCGGGCACGCCGTTGGGAATCTTGGTGAAGTTGCCGGCCCCGAGCTCCTTGCCGGGCAGCTTGAACGGTTGGCCCTCATAGTCAATGGCCTGGGTGCCGTCGAACAGGAACGGGCAGTGGTCGGTGGAGACGGCTTGCAGGCTGTTGTTGCGCACGGCGGCCCACAGCGCGGCGTTGTCGGCGGCGGTGCGCATGGGCGGCGAGCAGACCCATTTGGCGCCGTCGGGCTGGCGCAGGTTGTCAAGGCTGAAGAAGAAGTATTGGGTGCAGGTCTCGCCCATGACGTTCAGGCCGCGCGCCCGGCCGTAAGCGAGTTGATCGACCGCCA
>JBBRZY010000448.1:0-4679 GCA_038252885.1 Anaerolineales bacterium
GCCCGGTCTCAACGCGCAAATCGGTCAGGTCGTAGCCGGCGCGCTCGAGTTCGCGGCGGAGTAAGAAGGCGTCATTCTCGTTGTCTTCCACAAAGAGAACGCGGAGAGGAGTGCTCATTGCAAACGATACCCCACTGGGCGCCAGCCGGACCCGAACTACACTGGCCCGCGGCGAGCGTCACCCGCCAAACGTTATTAACTGAGTCTAATTTAGGAGGGCGCATATTGTCAAACGCTATGCTAACCTGGCTTTCATTCGTAAGTTGTAAGTGGGCCGAATTGGGGCGCTAACAGGCCCAATCGCTGCCAGCGCGGCTTTTGTTTGGGCGCATACTTAATGGCTCACCAAGGCGCGAACCAAGGGGCGCTTGACCAGGGGCGCTTGACCAGGGGCGCAGAATTATCTACAGTTGGCGGCGACGAAAGGTTGACCCGCGATCGTTGTAACCGGCCCGTAATTTGTTGCGGCTACGCTCAAGCCATGACCCAGACTGACCTTCCGGCGGCGAAATCAATCCTGGTGGTGGACGACGAAGCCACGATCCGCGACGTGATCCGGCGCTACCTGGAACGCGACGGCTTTGTAGTGCGCGAGGCGGCCGACGGCTACGCGGCGCTGGACGCGCTGGCCGAGGCCCTGCCCGACCTGATCGTGCTCGACCTGATGCTGCCAGGGATCGACGGGCTGACGCTGACGCGCCAAATTCGCACCCCCAAGCCGGCCGGCAAAGGCCCCGGCGAACGTGAGGCGCGCGACACGCGGCAGCGGCTGCCGATCTTGATGCTGACGGCGCGGGGCGAGACCAGCGATCGAATTCGCGGGTTGGACACGGGCGCCGACGACTACCTGGCCAAGCCGTTCAGCCCGCAGGAGCTGGTGTCGCGCATCCGGGCGGTGCTGCGGCGGGTGGGCGAGAGCGCCGAGCCGGTGGGGCAGGCGCAGACGTTCGGCGCGCTGAGCATTGACCCGAGCGCGCGGGCGGTGACGGTGGACGGCCAGGCGGTGGCGCTGACGGCCAAGGAGTTCGACCTGCTGTGGTTTCTGGCGCGCCACCCGCGGCAGGTGTTCTCGCGCACGCAATTGCTCGACAGCGTGTGGGGGCAGGAGTTCTACGGCGACGCCTCGACCGTGACGGTGCACATGCGGCGGCTGCGCGAGAAGATTGAGACGGACGCTTCGCAGCCGCGCTACGTGGTGACGGTGTGGGGCGTGGGATACAAATTTGAATATTGAAGCTGACCCAACCCGCGAAAGTGGGCGCTCGCGGCGGCTGCTGACGTTTGTGCTGGGCATCCTGGCGGCGCTGACGCTGACCGTGGTGCTGGTGGTGGTGGTGATGAACCCGCCGCGCACCGACGTGCTGTATCTGGGCTCGCTGTTTGCGATTACGGGCGGCATTTCGGCGCTGATCGGCTTTGTGTCGCACCGGCTGGGGTGGTGGCGGCGCTTTCGCACCCTGTCGCAGACGCTGACGCTGGGCTACGTGGTGGCGGCGGCGCTGACGCTGCTGAACGTGTGGCTGACGGCGCGGATGATGTTCATTAACGAGCACGACCTGACGCTGGCCGGGCTGCTGCTAGTGTTCGCGGGCGGCATCTCGGTGTCGTTTGGGTACTTCATCTCGGCTTCGATCACGCACACGCTGCGGCAGATGGCGGCGGCGGCCGAGCGGATTAGCGAGGGCGACTTTACCACGCGGGTGAGCGTGCCGGGGCGCGACGAGGTGGCGCAACTGGCGCAGAGCTTCAACACCATGGCGGCCCGGCTGCAAACGGCCGACGCCGACCAGCGCGCCTTGGAGACGGCCCGGCGCGACCTGGTGGCCTGGGCCTCGCACGATCTGCGCACGCCGCTGGCCTCGCTGCGGGCCATGCTCGATGCGCTGGCCGACGGCGTGGTGAGCGACCCGGAGACGGTGGCGCGCTACCTGGCCCAGAGTCAGACCGAGATCGGCCGGATGAGCGCGCTGATTGACGACCTGTTTGAGCTGGCGCAGATGGACACCGGCAACCTGGTGCTGCGCTCGGAGGCGTCGGCGCTGACCGATCTGCTGTCGGACACGCTGGAAGGCTTTACGGCGCGGGCGTTGGCCCGGCACGTGACGCTGACCGGCGAGGTGGCGGCCGGGGTCGATCCGGTGTGGATGGCCCCCGACAAGATCGGGCGGGTGCTGCGCAACCTGGTGGAGAACGCCATCCGCCACACGCCGGCCGGAGGGCGGATTGAGCTGCGAGCCGAGCCGCGCCCAGGCGAGGTGGTGGTGACGGTGCGCGACACGGGCGAGGGCATTGCGCCGGCCGATTTGCCGCGCGTGTTTGAGCGCTTTTACCGGGGCGACGTGGCGCGCAGCCGGAACCAGGCCGGCGAGGGGCTGTTGAGCGGCGGCGCGGGCCTGGGCCTGGCGATTGCGCGCGGGCTGGTGGAGGCGCACGGCGGGCGCATTTGGGCCGAGAGCGGTCTGGGCCGGGGGACGACCATGCGGTTTACGCTGCCGCGGCCGTAGGGGAGAAACCCTTGGCCACGAATTCCACGAATTTGGGTCCGTGGGATGGCGGCGGCGGTGGCCAGCGCAAGATAGGATTGTTGTAGGTGGGGTCGGACGACCTCACCGGGCCAATGCCGGGGCGGGGCAAGGTCCACCACTGGTTGCGCCCTAAAAATCACTTCAAATCTCCGACCAAGAGCCGCCGGGCAGGGCTTGCCGATTGTGCCCAATCGCGCTAAAGTACGGCCTCTATGGAAAACACCTCGGGCCAAACAGGCCAAAACATCGGTAGATATCGGATCGTCGAACACCTCGGCCGGGGCGGCATGGCGGAGGTGTATAAGGCGTACCAGGCCAACCTCGACCGCTACGTCGCCATCAAGCTGATGCACGCCTTCTTGGCGGCCGACCAGGACTTCATCAGCCGCTTCGAGCGCGAGGCCAAGAACGTGGCGACGCTGCGGCACCCGAACATCGTGCAGGTGTTCGACTTCGACGTCCACAACGGCACGCCCTACATGGTGATGGAATACATCGAGGGCGACACGCTCAAGACGCACGTGGAGGGCCTGGTGCGGGAGGGTAAAGCGCTCCCCTTGGCCGAGGCGATCCACATCGTCCGCGAGGTGGGCAAGGCGCTGTCGTACGCCCACAAGCACCAGATGATCCACCGCGACGTCAAGCCGGCTAACGTGATGCTCGACAACAGCGGCCGGGTGATCCTGACCGACTTCGGCATCGCCAAAATCCTGACCGGGCCGAGCTACACCATGACGGGCGCGACCATCGGCACCCCGGCCTATATGTCGCCGGAACAGGGCCTGGGGCGGCCGGGCGACCACCGCTCGGACCTGTATGCGCTGGGCGTAATGCTCTACCAACTGGCCACGGGCCAACTGCCCTACGAGGCCGACACGCCGCTGGCGGTGATGCTCAAGCACGTGAACGAGCCGCTGCCGATGCCACGCACTTTTAAGGCCGACCTGCCCGAAGGCATTGAGCGCATTATCCTCAAAGCCATGGCCAAGAACCCCGACGACCGCTTTAACTCGGCGGACGAGATGCTGGCCCAGCTCGACAACATGAGCACGGCCGCGATGCTGGTGATCCCCCCGGCCTCGATGGCGGCCGGGCCGGCGGCGCACGCGGCCACGGTGGCGGTGCGGTCTGGCCCCACGCCAGCCGATGCCACGCGCGTGTCATCGACCGGCGCGATGCCGGCGACGGGCGCGACCGTGATGGCAGCGGCGGCGGGCGGGGGCGGCGGGGCGGCCAACACGCTGGGCGGGATGCCGGCGGCGGTGGGGCCGGCCCCGGCCAATAGCCGCGCGCTGGTGCCGTTGGTGGTGGCACTGATCGTGCTACTACTGATCGTGGTGATCGGTGGGGTGGCGTTTGCAACAACCGGCGGCTTTGGCCTGCTGATCGCGCCGACCTCGACCGTGGCCCCGACGCGCACGGACGAACCGACGCCGGTGCCGCCCAGCGCCACGGCGCCGGCCCCCACCGCCACGGTGGACAACAGCACAGCGACGCCTGATTTGGACGCGACCCAGCAGGCCGGGTTCAACCTGACCCTGGAGGCGCTGCAAGCGGCGGTGGCCTCGGCCACGCCCAGCAACACGCCCGACCTGACGGCTACGTTTGCGGCCTGCACGTGGGATTATGCCGTGGCGACGCAGGACCCGCCTGACGGCCGGACGCTGACGGTGCGCGCCGGGGTGCAGAAGCAGGTGACGCTGGAAAACACGGGGGTATGCGCCTTCCCCGATGGCACGCTGCTGGTGGAGACTAACCTGCCGGCCAACGCCCCACCGTTCTCGGTGACGGTGCCGAGCGTTGCGCCGCAGGGCACGGCCGCCGTGACGTTTGATTGGCCGGGCCGCACGAGCGCCGGTGAAACCGTGCGGGTGTTCGAGCTGCGCCAGCCGGGCGACATTCTTATTGGTGAGCCGCTGACGCTGACGCTGAAGTACGCCGTGGGCGCGACGCAAAAGCCGGCGGCCACCAACACCCCGCCGCTGCCGCCGCCGAGCAACACGCCGCCGCCGGCCGCCGCCGGGCTGACCGACGTTTACCCGGCCCAATATGTGCCCACCTGCCAGTACGTGAACGGCGGCATGGACTACAACTGCACGGTGAAGCTGGGCTGGGTGGGCGGCATCGGGCGCTTGACGCTGTACGTGGACGGGC
>JBBRZY010000449.1:0-4678 GCA_038252885.1 Anaerolineales bacterium
CGCGTGCCGCGCGTGTTGGATTCATGGCGGCGACCGGCACAAGGGGTGCGGACGCGGTGAGGGCAGCGGTCACACGCGGTGTAGGGGCGAGGGCGGGATAAGCTGACTTGGTGTGCATGGGAATAACGGTATAGAATATATGTGCTATTGGCAAGAGGCAATTTCGGCTTGAAAACAAGGGGGTTTGTGAGGGGCGGCGCAGGACGGGGCGAGGGGAGCGATGTTTGGTCGCCCTCACCCCGGCCCTCCCCTGAAGGGGAGGGTGCCTATGTGACGAGGTGAGGTTGAGACGGCGGACGAGGCGTGGTCAGGGGGAACGGTTACAATTAAGTGGCTATTGAACTGATCAGTGAGGGTGGTTTCAATGACGATTGAGATCGTGCCGTTTGAGGCAGCGTTGATACCGCAGGGGGCGGCGTTGTTGGCCGTGCGGCATGCGAACGACCGGCTGGCGGCTTCGGGCTTGCCGGTGGGCGGGGAGGCGGTGGAGGCGGCGCGGGCGGCTTTGACGGCGGCTTGGGCGCGGCCTATGGCGAGCGGCGCGGCGGTGGTGGCGAACGGGCAATTGGTGGGCTACTTGGTAGGCGACCTGGCGATTGACACGCAGCGCGGGCGCACGGCGTGGGTGCGGCAGGCGGGGCAGGCTTTGGCGGCCGGACAGGAGCACGCGCTGCTGCGCGATCTGTATGCGATGGCCGCGACGCGCTGGGTGGACTTGGGGTGCTGCGATCATTTTGTGCTCGCGCCCACGGCCGACCGGGCTGTGCTGCAAACGTGGTTTGGGTTGAGCTTCGGGCTGGAGCAGGTGCACGCGTTGGCCGACCTGGAGGCGGTAAGGCTGACGCCGCCCGAGTTGGGGCCGGCGTTGACGCTGCGGCGCGCGGGGCCAGAGGACGCCGAACGGCTGGCCGGGCTGGCGGGCATCATCCGGCGGCATCAGGCGGCGGCGCCGGTGTGGGGCGCGGCGCTGCCCGAGCATGAGGCCGAAATCGCCACGGGCTACCGTGAGCTGGTGAGCGATCCGACCGCCACGGTGTGGCTGGCGCTGCGGGGCGAGGAGGCGCTGGCCTTTCAGGCTTACTACACTACCGAGCCCGGCCCGGCCGATCTGCTGACGCCGGAGAGGTGCGTGGAGTTGAGCGTGGCCGGCACGGTACCGGCGGCGCAGGGGCTGGGGCTGGGCCGCGCGCTGACGGCGTTGGGCTTCGCGGCGGCGCGGGCGGCGGGCCAGCGCTATGTGCTGGCGGATTGGCGCAGCACTAATTTGTCGTCGGCGCGCTTCTGGCCGCGACAGGGGTTTGTGCCGGTGGTGTATCGGATGGTGCGGCGGGTGGATGGGCGGAGTTTGTGGGCGCGGTAGAAAAGCAAAGGCAAAGTAAGAGAAAAAGAAAAAGGGTAGGGCCACCGCCACGCTGAGGCCGGTCGCTGGGTGAAAAGGGCTAAGCGCAAGCGTGACCTATGGCCGCTGGCGCGTGACAGCAAGATTGGGCCGTGATATAGTTTTAGTGAATTTCATCACACAGTATTTTTATTGCCAAAGGAGCACCCGATGTCGCAGATGACGTCGACACAAACCAGCACCCGGCGCTTGCCTTTGCCGCCGGGGCCGCGCGGGCAATTTATATTAGGCTCGCTGCGGGAGTTGCAGCGGGATATGCTGGGGCTGTACCGCGACAGCGCGCGCGAGTTCGGCGATGTGGTGAAGCTGCGGTTTATGGGGCTGGACACCTTCACGGTCAGTCACCCCGACCACTTTAAGCAGGTGCTGGTCGACAACAACAAGAACTACAGCCGCAACCCGCTGATCAACGATCTGGTGCGGATGTTCGTGGGCGATAGTTTGTTCACCACTGACGGCGGCGATTGGCTAAGCCGACGGCGGTTGATGCAGCCGGCCTTTCACCGCCAGCGGATTGCGGCGTTTGGCAAGCTGATGAGCGCCGCCACGAGCGCGATGCTGGAAAGCTGGGACGCGGGGCCGGACGGCCAACTGGTGCAATTGGACCCGGCGCTGATGGCGCTGACGCTGCGGATCGCGGGGCAGGCGCTGTTCAGCGTGGACCTGTTGGGCGAGAGCCGCGCGCTGGGCGAGGGCTTCACGGGGATGAGCGAGTACATCAACTACCGCATGAATCACCCGTTCCCGCCGCCGATGTTCGTGCCGACCAAGGCCAACCGGCTGTATAAGCGCACGCGCCGACTGCTGGACGAGAAGATTTACGGCTTGATCAGCCAGCGGCGGGCAGAGGCGGGCGAGCACAGTGACTTGCTGGGGATGCTGATGGAGGCGCGCGACGCCGACACCGGGGAGGGCATGACCGACGAGCAACTGCACAACGAGATTGCGGTGATGATGTTCGCCGGACATGAGACGACGGCCGCAACGCTGGCCTGGGCGTTCTATGCGCTGTCGCAGAACGCGGCGGTGGAGGCCAAGCTGCACGCCGAACTGGACAGCGTGCTGGCGGGGCGCGCGCCGACGCTGGATGATTTGCCGCGCCTGCCCTACACGCGGATGGTGGTGGATGAGACGCTGCGGATGTATCCGCCGGCCTTCGCCGTCACGCGCGCCAGCCTCGGGCCGGATGTGATGGGTGGGTATCGGCTGCCGGCTAAGGCCAGCGTGACGCTGCTGACCTGGAACGCGCACTACGATCCGCGCTTCTGGGACGAGCCAGACCGCTTCGACCCGGAGCGCTTCACGGCGGAGCGCAGCGCCAACCGGGCGGCGTTTGCCTATCTGCCATTTGGGGCCGGGCCGCGCCAGTGCATCGGCAACATCTTTGCGCTGAGTGAGGCGCAGTTGGTGCTGGCGAGCATGGCGCAGCGCTATCAACTGCGGCTGAGGCCGGGGCACCTGGTGACGCCGCGCCCGATTTTTGTGCTGCGCACCAGCCACGGGCTGCCGATGACGGCCCACCGCCGTTGACCCTAATTATTTTCGACTGCGATGGCGTGCTGGTGGACAGCGAGCCGCTGGCGAACCGGGTGCTGGCGGAGGCGCTGGCTGAGATCGGGCTGCCCCTGACGGTGGAGGAGACGATGCGCCAGTTTGTGGGGCGCTCGGTGGGATCGTGCGTGGCGCACATCACCACGCTGACGGGGCGGGCGGTGCCGGCGGGGTTTGTGGACGACTGGCAGGCGCGGACGCTGGCGGCGTTTCGCACGGGCTTGCAGCCGGTGCCGGGCGTGCGGGCGGCGCTGGAGCAGTTGCCGTATGCCCGCTGTGTAGCTTCGAGCAGCAACCCGGAGCGCATCGCGTTGGCGTTGGAACTGACCGGGTTGGCCGCGTTCTTCGAGGGGCGGTTGTTCAGCGCGACGCAGGTGGCGCACCCGAAGCCCGCGCCGGATTTGTTCTTGTTCGCGGCGCGGGCCATGGGCGCGACGCCGGCGGAGTGCGTGGTGATCGAGGACAGTCGTTTGGGGGTGGAGGCGGGCGTGGCGGCGGGGATGTGGGTGCTGGGCTACGCGGCGCACGATGAGGGCGCGGCGCTGGCGGCGGCGGGGGCGACGGTGTTTCACGATATGAAGGAATTGGTAGCGGTGGCAACTGATGGCGCTGCGCTTTAACGGATGCAGCGGATATTCGGTGTGGTAGCGAGGGTGCGCGGGGGGACAGGCGGGCGGGTGACAGGCGGGAGGCGGGGGCGGCGCACGAGGGGGATGAGGGGATGTGGGTGCGGTCGGACCTCATCCCCGGCCCTTCCCCGACACGGGGAAGGGTGCCTGAGAGACGCGGTTGCGTCCTGCACCGCATTCGAGTTTTACCTTGGCGCAGGTGGTGAACTGGGCCGACGTTGAAATGACACAGGGCCGATCAGTTTGGCTGACCGGCCCTGTTTTTTTGTTAAGCCCCCCACCCTACTCGGCGGTGACCAGGGCTTGCAGGTTCGCGGCGGGCATGAGGGGGTAGAGATCGCAGCCGGGCCAGATGGCGTCGGCGCCGGCGGCAATGGCGGCCTGGACGGCAGCTTGCACCTGGGTGGGGTCGCCGTCGGTGAGCAGGCCGATGGGGTCGAGGTTGCCGAATAGGCGCACGGCGGGGCCGAGGGCGGCGCGCGAGGCGGCCAGGTCGTTGGTCTGATCCACGTTGAAGGCGTCGGCACCGGCGGCGGCGAGCAGGTGAATGGCGCGGTTGGTGCGGCCACAGATGCTGAGCACGCGCGGGGCGGGGAGCGCCGAGAGCAACTGCTGCAAGCGCGGCAGCACCAGGGTCTCGAACGGCTGGGGGCCGAGGTAGCCGGGCGAGCCGCCCATCTCGTGCACGGTGATGAAATCGGCGCCGCTGGCGCGGTAGAACTGGGCCACTTCGATGAGCACGGGCGTCAGTTGGGCGAGCAGGGCGGCGACGACGGCGGGCGCTTCGGCCACGGCGTAGAGCAGTTGGCGGGCCTCGATGACGTGCATGGCGAGGGTGAACGGGCCGGGCACGAACGCGCCAATGACGACTTGATCCCCCACTTCGGCCCGCAGTTGGGCCAGCGCCGCGCCGACGAGGGGCAGCCGGCCACGCGCGGTGATTGGGCTGCCGGGCGGCAGCAGGAAGGCTTCGGGCGAGGCGGCGGCGGCGCTGACGACGCGGGGCAGCGGCGGCTCGTGCAGGCCGCCGCCGTGGGGGGGCGGGGCCCCCGCGGGGGCGGCGGCGCGGGGGGCCCCAGACCCCCCAGGCACAAGAACA
>JBBRZY010000450.1:0-4678 GCA_038252885.1 Anaerolineales bacterium
CGATGGACGCCGACGAGGCGATGCGCTGGCTCGAAGGGCTGGCCGCCAATCAGGGGGCCAACCCAGACGAATTGCTTACCGCGCCGGAAGAGCGCTTGAGCGAAACGCCGGCGTGGATTGCGGCGGAGGTGGCTGCGAGCGAGGCCGCCGCCGAACAACCAGTGGACGTAGCCCCAACGCCTGACGCCATGGCGACTGAGCCGATGGCTGAGGCCGCCCTGCCAGAAGAACCAGCCCCGGCCGACGTCACGCCGCTGGCCGACATGCCCGACTGGCTGCGCGCCTTGGAGCCCGCCGCGGACCTGGAAGCGTTTGAACCGGTCGCCGCATCAATGCCAGAGCCTGAACCGGCGCTGGCCGCCACGCCCGCCGACGAGCTGCCCGATTGGCTGCGCGCGTTGGAGCCCAACGCCGGCGTCGAAGCGGTCGCGCCCGCTGCCGCCAAGGCGACAGAAATCCCGGCTGACATTGCCGCCGATGAGGTGCCCGACTGGCTGCGGCCCCAAGCCGCGCCGGCCGTATTTGCTGAAACGCCAATGGCCGAGGCCGTCACGCCAGACCCCGAAGCTGAAGTGGATACGCCGTCATGGCTGACTGAGGCGCTGGTTGGCGCGGGCGCGTTGGCCGCAAACTCGCTCGCGAACACACCCGAGCCTGAGCCGGAGCCGGTGGCGCTGCCCCTGGCCGCCGAGCCCATGCCCGAGCTGCCGGTCGCCAGCGAAGCCGCGCTTGAGTCTTGGCTGAGCCAGGTCGAAGAAGCCAACCCGGTTGACCCGATGGCCGACACCGCGCCGCGCAAGCCGAACGTGCCGGTCGAGCCTGCACTGGTGGACACTATGCCGCCGGTGGAGGCGCTGCCCACGGTTGATGCGCTGACCACAGCGGCTGTCATTGCGCCGGAACTTGATCCTTCGACGATGGACGCCGATGAGGCCATGCGCTGGCTCGAAGGGCTGGCCGCCAATCAGGGCGCGAACCCCGATGAGTTAATCACCGCGCCGGAAGATCGCCTGAGCGAGACCCCGGCCTGGATTGCGGCCGAGCAAGCCGCTGACCAAGCCGCGTCCCCGACGCCGGCCGAGCCGGTGATGGCCGTGGCTGGTGACGAAGAGGCCGACGAGGAAGAGCCCGCCGCCCAGCCCACGCCGTATGACGAGCTGCCCGAGTGGCTGCGCGAAGCCCTGCCCACGCCGACCGCCGAAGAAGCGCTGGCCGAGCCGAGCCTGGCTGAACTGGCCGGCCCGGGAGCGAGCGAGTTGGAAGACACCGGCCCGATGCGCGCTATGATCTTGCCGGCCGCCGAGGTCACGCCGCCGGCAGAGGCGGAGGCCGAAGCCGCGCCGCAGGGCGAGGACGAAGCTCTGCGCTGGCTGGAGAGCCTGGCCGTGCGCCAGGGCGCCAACCCCGAAGAACTGCTGACCACGCCGGACGAGCGCCCGACCGAGACGCCCGCCTGGATTGCGGCCGAGCAAGCTACCGCCGCGGCTGAGACCGTGAACGCCGCGGCCGCAACCCCGGCCGAAGCGCTGGGCATCGAGCCGCAGTTCGGTGAAACGCTGCGACCTGAATGGCTGCCGGCGGAAGAGACCGCGCCGGTGGCCGCTATAAGCGAGCCGACCGCCGAGGCCGACCCGGCCGAGATGGATGCCGACGAAGCCATGCGCTGGCTGGAAGGGCTGGCCGCCGCGCAAGGCGCGAACCCCGAAGAGTTGCTCACTGCGCCGGATGAGCGCCCAACCGAGACCCCAGCCTGGATCGCCGCCGAGCAGGCGGCCGCCGCCGAGGCCGAGGCCGCGCTGGAGCCGGAGCCGGTGGCCGAGCCCGAACCGGCCGACGCCATCACACCGCCAACGTGGCTGGGGGCCGAGGCCAGCGCCGAAGCGCCGGAGGTTATCGAACCGCTGTCGGCAGAGTTGCAAGCCGCGCTGGCCCAGGACGATGACGCGCCGGCCGACAGGGATGACATGCTCCTGCCGCCTGGCCTGGTTGGCACGGCCGACCTCGACAAGCTGGCGCGCCTGTCGGAACGCTTGGCGTCGGCGCGCCGCGCCCGCGAGTCTGAGATCGAAGAGCGGTTTGCCGAGCAGCGCGCCCAGCAAGCCGCCGCCCGCCGCGAAGTGGAAGAGCGCATGGCCGCCTGGCGCGACGCCATGGACACCGAGACACCTGAGACCCCTGACGCGCCCGCCAAGCCGGAAGCCGCCCCGGCCCCGCTGCGCCCCCAGACCAAGCCGCTGGCGCCCGTCAGCGCGCCGTTTGTGCGCCCACGCAGCGTGCCGGCCGAAGCGCCGCCAGCGCCTGCTGTGCTGAAGCCCGACTACGCCGCCGCGCTAGACCGCCTCACGCCACAGGTGGAAGCCGGCACAGACATCGACCACAGCATCCGCGAGTTGGAGGGGTTGGCGAACTCCGAAACGGCCCCGGCGCCGGTGCTGCGCCTGCTGGGCGATGCCTACGTCAAGGCCGAGCGCCTGCCGCGCGCGCTGGACGCCTACCGCCAGGCGCTCGGCCGGCTGTAGGCTACCGCCGACCAGAGTGACGGCGCGCCCTCGGATCGAGGGCGCGCCGTTTTTTGTCCCCCGGCCGGTAACTCTGGTAAAATTCGCCTACATTCACGCAACACTCGTTACTGGCTCATTTGGAGGTTCGACTTGGAACGTTCCCTCGTTATCATCAAACCCGACGGCGTGCAGCGCGGCCTGGTCGGTGAGATCATCAGCCGGCTTGAGCGGCGGGGCCTGCGGCTGGTGGGTCTAAAGTTCGTCACGGTGGCCAAGGCGTTGGCCGAGCAGCACTATGCCGTGCACAAGGGCAAGGGGTTTTACGATGGCTTGATCGGCTACATCACCTCCGCGCCGGTGGTGGTTATGGCCTGGGAGGGCCGGAAGGTGGTCGAGGGGGTGCGCCAGACGGTCGGCGCCACCAACCCCACGGCCGCCGCCCCTGGCACCATCCGGGCCGACCTGGGCATCGACATTGGCCGCAACCTGATCCACGCGTCTGACAGCGTGGCTACGGCCGAGTATGAGTTGGGCTTGTGGTTTCAGGCCAGCGAGTTGGTGGAGTGGGAGCGCGCCGGCGAGCGCTGGGTGTTCGAGGCGTAGTTCGGACTTAGAGCAAAAGGAGCGCAACCGGCCAATGGCTGGCGGCGCTCCTTTTTGTTTAGCGGGTCGGCCCTACTGAATCCGCAGGACGACCTTGCCCTCATGCCACAGCTCTTCGAGCTTGTAGCGGTGACGCTGCGGCTCGGAGAAGGCATGCACGATCACGCTGCCGAAGTCGATCAGCAGCCAACCACTCTCGGCCCGGCCCTCGACGCGGGGCTTCTTGAGCTGATAGTTGATCCGGGCGGCTTCTTCGGCGGCGTCGGCCAGGGCGCTTAACTGCCGGTCGCTGGTGCCGGTGCAGATCACAAAGTAGTCGGTAAACACCATTTGCCCACGGAGATCAAGCAGGACGATGTCTTCGGCCTTCTTGTCTTCGAGGGTGTCCACCAACGTGCGCGCGAGTTCGAGTGGTTCCAGAGTAATTCTCCTTTACTTCCAAATCACCAACAACTTAGTCCGTCGCCGGGCGGCTGCCCAGCGGCGCAATAAACAAGCGTTCGTAGACTGCCCCCAGCGGCTTGAGCTCACTGGCCATCAAGCTGAGCGTGTCGGCTTGGAGCGTGCCCATGACCTGCGACTGGGCCTGCTCGACCACGGCCAGCAGCGTCGTCAGATCGGCCGGGCGCAGGTCGTCGCGCACGCGGCCGAGGGTCAGGTGGGCCCGGAAAGGCCGCCGCTCGGCCGCAAAGCCCAGCGCCAGGGCCTCGGCCTCGACGGCCGCCGCCAACTGCGTGATCGGCTCTAACTCGCCCTGCAAGCCGGCCCAAATCACCTGGGGTTGCTTGGGGTTGGGGAAAACACCCAGCCCTTGCACCGTCAGCGTCAGCGGCGCGCTGGCGGCGGCGGCGCGCTGAAGCCCGGCTTGCAGGTCGGGGACGCGGTCGGCGCCCACGTCACCGTAGAACTTGAGCGTAACGTGAATGCCAGCGGGCCGCGCCCAGCGCACGCTGCCGCGCGGGGTGGCCGCTTTGAACCCGACCTGCAACTCGGCCAATTGCGTCCGCAACACGGGCGGCAGCTCTAGCGCGCAGAACAGGCGATACCTCATGCTAGAAATTCCTGCAGCACCCGCAGGGTCTCGGCCGGCCGGTCGTCGGTCGGCGCATGGCCGACGCGCATGACGTGCAGCTTGCCGCCCGGAATGCGCGCCGCGGCCAGGCGGCCATCGGCCGGCGAGACGTTGAGGTCTTGCGTGCCCACGATCACCAGCGTCGGCGCGGTGATGCGATCTAACAGCGGCGAGACGTCATAGGCGAAGATCGCCCGCCCGCTGAGCAGCAGCGACTCGGGCGTGCCCTTGGCGAAGTCATCGTTGCGGCGGCGGAGGGACGTCAGACTGCTGACGCGGTGGCCGAGCGGGTGCGACAATAGCGGCGCGAACAGCACCGGCGACAGGCGCAGCACCCACGACAGCACGCGCTGGCTGTAGTTGGGGTGATCGAGCGGGCGCAGGTTGGGCCGGCCGGTGACCACCGGGTTGATGGCCACTACGCGCTCAACCGACTCGGGGTGGCGGGCGGCCAGGTTGAGCACGATCAAGCCGCCCATCGAGTGCCCGACCACGCTGGGCC
>JBBRZY010000451.1:0-4646 GCA_038252885.1 Anaerolineales bacterium
CAAATCTCCCCAGCGCGGCACTTGGGACACTCGCGGCGCTTCTACCAACAAATCTCCCCAGCGCGGCACTTGGGACACTCGCGGCACTCCTACGAACACCCGCTCTCAGTCCGTGACGACGTCACCTCTGCGTTGGTTGTTCTGACCCGACCGGGGTAAACTAATTGCAGTTTGTTTGGTCACCATCGCCACTACCACTCTGCCAAGGAGCAGTTCGTGAAGATCATCGATTTGAAATGTACCGTGTTGGGTTTCCACCCCATCATCCGCATCGTCACCGACGAAGGCGTGGATGGCTACGGCGAGATCGAAGCCGCCAAGCCCTACATCGTGCCGCAGGTGTTGTTCTACAAGCAGTTTCTCATTGGCGAAGACCCCACCAACGTCGAGCGCGTCGTCAGCAAGATCCGCCGGTTGGGTGCGTTCAAGCCGTGGGGCAGCGCCGTCAGCGCGATTGAAACAGCGCTGTGGGACCTGGCCGGCAAGGCCGCCGGTCTGCCGGTCTACAAGCTCCTGGGTGGCAAGGTGCGCGACAAGGTGCGCGTCTACTACTCCGGCAGCACCGAACAATATAAGAACCAGAACCCCGACGGCTACGCCGACATGGCCATGCAAAAGGTCAACCGGCCGGAAGGCTTCACCATCATTAAGATGGGCGTCGGCTGGCACAGCGGTATGCCGCAAGAAGTGCCGAACTTTACCTACGGCGAAATTCGCCAGGGGCCGGCCCACCCCAACCGCGGCCTGCTGACCGAGCGCGGCTTGCGGCATGTGGTTGACTGCATCGAGGCCATGAAGGACGTGCTGGGCGACAAGACCGGCCTGGCGATTGACTGCGGCCCCGGCTGGGTGCTGCCCGATGCCATCCGGCTGGCCAAGGCAGTTGAGCATCTGCACATTCTGTGGCTCGAAGACTTGCTCACCGGCGACTACTCGCCGCACGAGGCGGCCAGCGTCTACCGGCAGGTCACACAGGCCACCAGCACCCCGATCCACACGGGCGAGCAAATCTACCTGCGCCAGAACTTCATGGAACTGATCGAGGGCCAGGCCGTGCGCGTGGTCGGCCCCGACCCGGCCGATGTGGGCGGCCTGGCCGAGATCAAGTGGATCGCCGAATATGCCGACCTGCACAGCATCCTAATGGCCCCGCACGGCGGCGGCAACGGGCTATTTGGGCTAGCCGGCCTGGTGCACTCGGCCGCTGTCATGCCGCAGAACTACATCGCCTTTGAGTACCCGGTGGCGCAGCCAGCCTGGTGGTACGACATCGTCACTGGCTTGCCCAACCCAATCGTCAAAGACGGCTTCATTGACGTGTGGGATGGCCCCGGCCTGGGCGTGAACTTCATCGTCGACAAGGCCCGCGCCTACCTGCGCGCCGGCGACGAAACCTTCTTTGACTAGCCTACCCAATGTTCATCTTCAGCGACATTCAACCCGAATGGCCCTGACCAGTCTGCCAAGGAGCGGAACATGAAGATCACCGATTTGAAATGCGTCGTGATGGGCGATAACCCCATCATCCGGATCGTCACCGACGAGGGCATTGACGGCTACGGCGAGATCGAGAACTCCAAGCCGTACGTCAAGCCGCAGGTGCTGTTCTACAAGCAGTTCATCGTGGGCGAAGACCCCACCAACGTCGAGCGGGTGGTCAGCAAAATTCGGCGGCTGGGCGGCTTCAAGCCGTGGGGCAGCGCCGTCAGCGCCATCGAGATGGCCCTGTGGGACATCGCCGGGAAAGCGGCCGGGCTGCCGATCTACAAGCTGCTGGGCGGCAAGGTGCGCGACAAAGTGCGCGTCTACAACACCGGCGGCTATGTGCCGATCAAAGACCAATCACCCGAGTCGTATGCCGAGATCGTGGCGCGCCAGAAGACCACGCCCGAGGGCTTTACGATTGTCAAGCAGGGCGTGGGCTGGCACAGCGGCATGCCGCAGGCCGTGCCGAACTTCTCGTATGGCGAAATCCGCCAGGGGCCGGCGCACATCAACCGGGGACCGCTAACCGAGCGCGGGCTCAAGCATGTGGTTGAGTGCATCGAGGCCATGAAGGCCGCCCTGGGCGATGAGATCGGCCTGGCGATTGACTGCGGCCCCGGCTGGATGGTGCCAGACGCCATCCGTCTGGCCAAAGCCGTGGAGCACCTCAACCTGATGTGGCTGGAAGACCTGATCACCGGTGACTATTCGCCGCACGTGTCGGCCAGCGTCTACCGCGAAGTGACGCAAGCCACCAGCACGCCCATCCACACGGGCGAGCAGATTTACTTGCGCCAAAACTTTATGGAACTGATCGAGGGTCAGGCCGTGCGCGTGATCGGCCCTGACCCGCTGGACGTGGGCGGGCTGGCCGAGATCAAGTGGATTTCGGAGTATGCCGACATGCACAGCATCTTGATGGCCCCGCACGGCGTGATTGACGGCGTGTTTGGGCTGGCCGGGCTGGTGCAGGTGACGGCCACCATGCCGCAGAACTACATCGCCTTTGAGTACCCCATGGCGCGGCCGTCGTGGTGGTACGACATCGTGACCGGCCTGCCCGACCCGATCGTGAAAGACGGCCTGATCGAAGTCTGGGATCGCCCCGGCCTGGGCGTCGAGTTCATCATCGACAAGGCCGTCAAATACCTGTCCCCCGGCGACGAAAGCTTCTTCGACTAAAGCGACTGACTGGCTGCCGCCCCGTCTTTATATGCAAGATCGCCGCTCCACGTGGAGCGGCGATCTTGCAAAAAATCAGAGGCGGCGAAGTGTCAGCGCGTGACGGAGGCGGCCGGCTCAAACGCGAGGGCGTGCGTGGGGGCCAGCACCAGCGCCTCGTAGATGGCTCCCATGCGCTCGGGGGCGTAGGGCATGTCGTGGTCGAGCCACCACTGGATCAGCGCAATGGAGGCCGACACCAGGTGGTCGGCCGCGATCTCGGGCGGCACCGGGCTGCCAGGGCGCGGGCGATACTGCGCCAGGGTGTGCGCCACGCTCGTCGCGCGGATGTGCGCCACCAGCGAAGCCGAGCCCTGGCTGTGCAGCAGCACCTGGCATAGCTCGTGGTGGGCTTGAATGTAAGTAAACACCACGCCGCCCCTGCCAGCCGCCGGGTCGCCCACGCGGCCCTGCAGCAGGCTCATCAACTCCTCGACGAACACTTCGAGCACGTTGAGCAGCAGCGCCTCTTTGTCGGGGAAGTGGCGAAAGAAGGTGGCATAGCCGATGCCCGCCCGCTCGGCGATGTCGCGGATGGTAATGGCCGCATAGCCCTGCTCGAGCGACAGGGCAATCACCGCCCGCGCCAGGGCGTCTTCGGTGCGTTGGATCCGGCGATCTTTCTTTTCCAACTTTTCCATCTCTTCCAACTTTTCCATCTTTTCCATGGGCTTCACACGAATCGCTCAGACTTGCCCAGTTTACGTTATGATATACTATAGCTCATATCTAATAAATGCTGAGGTAAAAGCATGACCGCACCTGCTCCTATCAAACCGGCCGCCGACGCTGCTGAAGCGCTGCGCTGCCCCGTGGACCACGTCGCCTTCTCGCGCCAGAAGACCGCCCGCGAGGTCGAGCCGCTCGCCCCCGCCCCTATTGAGCGCGACGCGGCCGGCGTCTGGCACGTGCGCGGCTACAACGAGACCCAGCAGGTGCTGCGCGGGGCCAACACCCATCAGGCCGGCTTTAAGGCCGAGTTGATGGACAGGATGCCGGGCGACCGGCCCAAGCCGATCTTGTATCAGGAGGGCAAGGCCCACCTCCAGCAGCGCAAGCAGACGGCGCGCTTCTTCACGCCGACCGCCACCAGCGCCAACTACCGCGCCTTGATGGAAGCCCTGTCTGACGAGCTCATCACCGCCTTCCAGCAGAAGGGCCGCGCCGACCTGAGCGAGGTGAGCATGCGCCTGGCCGTGCGCGTGGCCAGCCAGGTGGTCGGCCTGACCAACAGCCGCCGCTCGGGCATCGACCGCCGCATCAACGCCTTCTTCTCGGGTAGCATCGGCGTGCTGGGCTGGAGCCCACGCGCGATTGTCGCCCTGGTGAAGAACCAGGTGCAACTGGCCGCCTTCTTTTACTTCGACGTCAAGCCGGCCATCGCCGCCCGCCGCCAACAGCCGCAGGCCGACGTGATCTCGCACCTGATCGAGCAGGGCTACAGCGACAGCGCCATCCTGATCGAGTGTGTCACTTACGCCGCCGCCGGCATGGTCACCACGCGCGAGTTCATCAGCGTGTGCGCCTGGCACTTCCTCGAGCAGCCGGAACTGCGCGCGCGCTACCTGGCGGCCGAGGAAACCGAGCGCCACCTATTGCTGAGCGAGATGCTGCGGCTAGAGCCGGTGGTAGCCCACCTCTACCGCCGCACCCAAGCCGACCTGCAACTCGAAAGCGCCGGCCAGCCCGTCACCATCCCAGCCGGCGACCTGATTGACATGCATGTGTACGCCGTCAACGCCGACGAGCGCGTGGTGGGCGCCGAGCCGTTGGCCATCTGCCCCGGCCGCGAGCTCAACGCCGACCGCGCCTCCGCCGCGCTGATGAGCTTCGGCGACGGCCATCACCGCTGCCCCGGCGCCTACATCGCCATTCAAGAGACCGATATTTTCCTGAAGCGGCTGCTGGCGTTGGACGGGCTGCGCATCGAGCGCCAACCG
>JBBRZY010000452.1:0-4642 GCA_038252885.1 Anaerolineales bacterium
CTACGTTCAGGCGACCGTCGTTGCGGTGCACGCTCACGCGCCCGCCGGGGCCGGCCAGTTCGGCCGCCAGCCAGCGCAGTACTTGCCTCCGCCGCACCGAGGCAGGCAACAGCCGGAACAAGCCGCGATACAGACCGGCCTGCAGGCGCTGGGCCACCACTAGGCGTTGGAATGAGGCGTAGCCAATGCGCATGAGCGTGCCGCGCGCACCCCGGCCATAGTAGTTTTCAATCGCCTGCATCAAGGTGGCGTATTCGCTGGCGCGCAGACCGGGCTCGTTGTTGGCCGGGGGCAGGGCGCTGGCGAAGCGCTGCAGGCCCGCCTGGCGCAGAATCGTGGTCAGGCCGCTCAGGCCCATCACGTCCTGAATCGCCAGCATGGTGCGCCGCACGCGTGCGTTGGTTAGGCTTCGGGCTGAGTTGTCAGTCATGGTTGGGAACGAACGCGCGGCATCCGGCCGCCCCCTATCAGCGGATTGCCAGTAAGTATACCGGGTAGGCGATATTACTGCGAACGAAGCCCATGCGCTGATAGACGCTCAGCGACCCGGCGTTGTTGTCCTGCGTGTTCACAGTCAGCTCGCGATAGTTGCGGCGGTTGGTGTACTCGATGAGGTTGGCCACCAGCGCTGCGCCGATGCCTTGCCCCTGCCAGGCCGGGCGCACCGCCAGCCGCGCCAGGTGCGCGCCCTGCGTGCTGGGCGTGGTGAGTTGGTAGCCGATGATTTCGCCCTCGGCCTCGGCCACAGTAATGTAGTCGGCGCGGCGGATGGCGTCGCGGATGACGTTGGACGACATTTGCCAGGGCGGCGTGAACGCGGCGTAGTCGGTGGCGGCGAGGATGTCGTAATCCTCTGGCCGCGCGACGCGTAAGGTAGCCGGGATGGGGCGCACGGCCGGAGCCGGCCCACTGCGGCGCGAAAGCACGACCACGGCGTGGGCGCGTTGGAAACCGGCCGACTGGCAGAGCGCATCGACCCAGCCGTCGAGGCTGATGACGGCGGCCACATTGACGCGGGCGGCCAACAGCGCTTCGTGGGCGCGTGGCCATAACAGGCCCCAAATTTCGTCCGGCTGCACGTCATCCACGATGGAAAAGAGTCGCAGCCAGGCGGTGTCGGGCGGGTCGGGCGGGCAGGCCAGCGCGCCGAGCGTGCGCCGCCCGCGTTCGGCCAACAGGTAGGGTTGGGTCCCCAGCCAGTCTTCGACCGGCTTCCAATCCAGGTGCGAGTGGGTGCGCGTCTCGAACCGGATGAGCGTGAGGATGGCGTTCCGGTCGCTGGGATTGGCGGGGCGCACCGTGATCTTGCGCTCAACAAACATGCCGCCGTTATAGCATGGGGGGGGCGAAAGCGAAAGGTAAAGCGAGAGCGTGAAGAAGATAAAGGAAACGCAGCAGTTCGGATACGGCAGACCGTTCTGTTTTTCGAGCACCTCCTGTACACTCAGCGACTAGATGACGATCTCGCCCGCAAGCTCGCGCCCACATTCTCCCCACCGCTGGCTGACCGTCGCCGTGGCCGGGGCGCTTCTACTATATGCGGTGGCGGCGGTCTATGATCTGGCCACCACGCCGTTGGCGCAATGGGACTTCGCCACCTACTACTATGCCGGCCGCGCGATCGGGCGCGGGCAGAACCCCTACGACCAGGCGGTGCTGGCAAGCTTGATGGCCGCCGACGGCAACCTCGTCCCGTCGGCCGACCTGCCGTTTGTTTACACGCCTTTAAGTTTGCCGCTGTTTAGCGCCTTCAGCGTATTACCCTACGCGCTGGCAGTGCGGCTGTGGCTGCTGTTCAAAGTATTGTTGCTCGGCGTTCTGCTGGTCATCTGGCGGCGCAACTTCTTGCCAGGGGCGAGTTGGCCGCTGTTGGGCTTGTTCGGCCTCCTGGCGTTTGGCGCGACCGTCTACATTGACTTGCAGGCCGGCAACGTCTCGACCATTGAGCAGGTCTTGATATGGTCCGCGTTCGGAGCCCTGCTGCGCCGCCGGGGGGTGCTATTTGCGGCGCTGGTGCTGCTGGCGGCGGTCTTCAAGATCAACGCCCTGCTGCTGCTCGGCCTGTTGGTGTTCTTCTGGCCGACCAAGAAAGCGGCGGCGCTGATTGTCGGGGCGATTGTGGCGTTTGCCCTGGTGGTGTTCGCGTCGTTTACCCTTGTTCCCTCCAGCGGGCTCGGCTTTCTCGCCAACGCCGGCCAGATCGCCCTCGCCGCCCACGAGCGTGGCTACGTCAACTCCTCTGCACTGGCGCTGGCGACGGACCTGGTGAACCAGGCCGCCCACGCCCTCGGGCTGGTTGCGCCCGCCTGGCTGCCGCTGGCGGCCTTCGGCCTGTTCGCGGCAGTTGTCATGGGCGTGACGGTTTTGGTGTTGTTGGCGTTAAACCTAAACGCCGCCCCGCGCCGGCCCGAGCTAGAACGCCTGACGATCTTTGTGTTCTGCGCCGCCTACATGCTGGTTATGCCGCGCCTCAAGAACTATTCGTACATCCTGCTCATTCCCCCCGCCTTTTATTTGGCGCAGGCCCTCCAGGGCCGCAGCGCGCTGCCGCTACTGCTGTTTATCCTGCTGGTCCAGCCCGCCACCGCGCACAATCTGTTCAAGCTGGCCGGCCCCATCGGCCTCTTTTGGGACTACTATCTCTTTTTCCTTGCTGTCGCCACCTGGGTTGCCGGCCTGCTCGTCGTCCGCGACCAACGCCAACTGCCACCAGACCCCTCATAACCGACTGCCTGACTGAGATTTGCGGCCGGCCAATGTGCGCTTTCCAACCCCCAACCTCCGCGCGCTGACTTCCCTATTTCACCGCCCTCATGTAGACTCGCCTCTTCTGGGGGGCCCAAGGAGACTACATATGCCAACTGGTGCCAAAGAACGCGCGCTCGACGCCGCGCTGTCACAAATCAAAAAGCAATTCGGCGACGGCGCGCTCATGCGTCTGGGCGAAGCCACGCACATGGAAGTCGAGTCGATCCCGACCGGCTCGCTGTCGCTCGATATCGCGCTTGGCATCGGCGGCATCCCGAAGGGGCGCGTCACCGAATTGTATGGCCCGGAGTCGTCCGGCAAGACCACCATCTGCCAGCACATCGTGGCCGAAGCCCAAAAGCGCGGCGGCTTGTGCGCGTATATCGACATGGAGCACGCCCTCGACCCGGCCTACGCCGCGCGCTGCGGCGTGGACATTGACAACCTGTATATCGCCCAGCCCGACACCGGCGAGCAGGCGCTCGAAATCGCCGAAGCCCTGGTGCGCTCGGGGGCGATGGATGTGGTGGTCGTAGACTCGGTCGCGGCGCTCGTGCCCCGCGCCGAAATCGAAGGCGAAATGGGCGATGCGCCCATGGGCATGCAGGCCCGCCTCATGTCGCAGGCGCTGCGCAAACTGTCGGGCGCGATCAAGCAATCAAACACGGCCATGATCTTCACCAACCAACTGCGCCTCAAGATCGGCGTGATGTTTGGCAACCCAGAGACCACCACCGGCGGCATGGCGCTTAAGTTTTATGCCAGCGTGCGCATGGACGTGCGGCGCATTCAGGCCATCAAGAACGGCGCGGATGTGGTCGGCTCGCGCACGCGGGTGCGCGTGACCAAGAACAAAGTCGCCCCGCCGTTCCGCGAGGCCGAGTTCGACATTATGTACAACGAAGGCATCTCGACCGCCGGGGACATCGTGGACCTCGGCAGCTCGCTCGATATCATCACCAAACGCGGCGCATTCTTCTCCTACCAGGAGCAGCGGCTCGGGCAGGGGCGCGAAAACGCCAAGGTCTATCTGAAAGAGCACCCGGAGATGATGGCTACCATCGAAGCCGAAATCCGGGCGCAGGCGGGCGTGGGCAAAGGCCCGATCAACACCAGGGCCGCCGCTGCGGCCGAGGACGCGGAGTCAGAGGAATAGGCCGCGTTTCACGCCTTTTGCCTGCCCTTAATGGCAAAATTGGCATAATATCTGAAATCCGTCTATAATTTGCACATGCTAAGTTGGATATTCTCCATCGTCCACCTGTGCAGAACGGTGATCGTTCGGCACCGGGCTCGCCGGCAGTTGGCCGGCTTGCCAGCCAGTTCACCGTTGGCCCTTACTGGGCCGCATCCACGGCAATTAAGCAAGCGATCTCAGTTCAGCCATGAAAGCCTCGGTCGCCGAGGCCTTCAGTTTCAGGTACACCGGGCAGAGCAGCGGCGAAACGAGTTAGACCGGCGAGAGCACCGTCAGGGCTGTCAAAGCCTGGCCTGTTGCAGCCACCCAACCGCCGTAAGCTGGGGCAGCACAACCGCCCTGAGGATGGCCTACTACACCTGATGTTTGGCTGAGGCGGCCAGGGCCGCCTCAGCACTGGCCTGATTAAACCAACTGAAATCGTGCCGCCTTCGAGCAAACTGGTGCTCGAACGCCCGCCGGCAGCCGTGGAAGATGCCCAAAACCTTGGGTATCGGCCCGGCTGTTTTGTTTTGTGCTGAATGGTAGAGGGTATCTGTGAAGGTTACCGCGTTACGCATCCAGGCGCGCAACAAGAACCGCGTTAACGTCTATGTGGATGGCAAGTACGGGTTTCCACTGGCCAAGATCGTGGCCGCCCGCTTGCGTATCGGGCAAGAGCTAAATGAAGTCACCATCGCGGCGCTGCGCGGCACC
>JBBRZY010000453.1:0-4640 GCA_038252885.1 Anaerolineales bacterium
CGAAGTCTCCCTGGCTTTGCCGGTGCTATTGATTATGCTCACCGGCCTGCTCGAGTTTGGCTTTGCGCTCAACTATTACCTAAACGCCCTCGACGGCGCCCGCGACGGCGCGCGCTTCGCCAGCGACAGCGACCCCTACGAACGCGTGATGTTGCCCGACCCGCTCCCGCCCGACCTGTGTGGTGGACTTCTGGACTTCTATTTACAGGCCGCTTGCGTGGCCCGCGATACCATGCAGCCCGTCGCGTTGCGCCCAGCGGTGGACGACATTGTCATCTCCGTCTTCCGCATCCTCGACGGCCACGTCATCGGCCGCCTGCCCGACTGCGCGCCCAACGATCCCATCGATTGCCCCAATGACCCGCCGCCCTTTGTTGAAACCCGCGGCGAGTGGCATCTGTACGGTCGCGGCGATCAGTGCAGCAATGGCCTTGACGACGACGGCGACGGCGCGGTGGATGACTGCGACTCGGCGCCGGTCGGCGCGCCCGAGAGCCGCTGCTACGCTAACTTGGACGACACCTGCCACCCCTCGACCTTTACCTCGGCCGAGATCGAGGCGCGCCTCGACCCGCTGGCCCCCAACACCGCCGTCATGCTGGTCGAGATCTTCTACGCCTACGACCAACTGCTGAAAGTGCCGTGGATTACGGCCTTTGTGCCCGATCCCATTCGGATGCACACCTACACCATCATCCCGGTGCCGGCGGCCGAGCCGTCGCTGACTATATCCGGCACCATCACCTACCAGAGTGACGGCGCGCCGGCGGCCGGCATTACCGTCAACTTCAGCAATGGTCTGGTGGCCGTCACCAACGAATTCGGCGACTATGAGAAGAGCGGCTTCGACAGCGGCACTGTCACCATCGCTCCCCAGCAGGCCGGCTGCGTCTTTAGCCCGGTCACCCGCGTTGAAACGCTCACCACGGTTAACCTGGGCGACATTGACTTCCTGATCACCTCCTGCATCGCCGTCGACACCGCGACCCCATCCGCCACCGTCGTGGCCCAGACGGCCACCGGCGCGACGCCAACCGCATCGCGGACGGCCACCGTTACGCCGACGCCGACTGAGACCACTACGCCGACCGAAACGACCACGCCCACGCTGACCCCCACGCGCACCGCCACGCCCATCTGCGCCGGCGTGTTCAGCGCCGCGCTCTCGACCCTCAGCTTGGTCACGCCGCCCGACGGCATCGTGCAGGCCGACGGCACCTCCACCGCGCAGGTGGTGGTCACCGCGCGCGACGACTGCGGCGAACTGATGGGCAACGTGGTCGTCAGCCTGGCCTCGTCGCGCGGCGCCGATGAAATCATCAGCCCGGCCAGCGCCACCACCGCGCTCGTCACCGGCCAGGCGTTGTTTACCATCAAGTCATCGGTCATGTCGCCCTGGGACCCGACCACCAACTTGTTCACGGCCTCGACCATCTCCGCCGTCGCCAACAGCGTCACCCTGGCCAGCACGCGCAGCCTGCAGTTTGTCTGCGTCGCCGGCATCGGCGTTCCGGCCGGCGGCGTCAACGAAGTCTTCTGGCAGTTCACCAACTCCAGTGGCCTCACCCGCCGCCTGATCCGCCTGGTGGTCACCTGGCCGCAGGAGACCGGCCGCTTGCTGCAAGATGTGCGCTTTGGCAACACCGTCATCTGGAACCTGTTCTCCAGCATCAGCCCGGTGACCATTGACAGCAACTTTGTGGGCAGCTCGACCTCCCGCAACATCAACGCCGCCGCGACCAAGGGGCTGCAGATCAACTTCAACTTCAATGTGACCGGCAGCCAGGAATACACGGTCCGCGCCTTCTGGGATGACACCAACGGGGCCAGCACCTGCGACTCTGGCTCGATCACCGTCATTCGCGGCAGCAGCGCGGCCACCTTCACGCCTGGCCCGACCAACACGCCGCTGTCGAGCCGCACCCCGACCATCACGCCGACGCGCACCATCACGCCGACGCCGACCGAGACGCCCATCCCGCCGTCAGACACGCCTGAGCCGAGCGAGACGCCGACCGAGACTGAAACGCCCACGCCCACGCCGACGGCCACCGGGACCTAAGGTTAACATGCGATTTTTCCGTCGCCCTTTCCCCCAGCGCCCGCTCCCGCCCGGCCCCCAACGGCGGCCGGCCTCGCGCGCTGAACGCGGCCAGGCCATTATCATTATCGGCATGGCGATGATCGGCCTGCTGGCCTTTATCGGCCTAACCGTGGATGCCGGCATCCTCTTCATCGGCGTCGGCCACCTGCGCCGCGCCGTCGATGCCGCCGCGCTGGCGGCCTCGGCCCAGTTCCGCGAAGGCCGCACCACCGAACAGCAAGCCGCCGCCGCGCGCGAGGTGGTGCACCTGAACGGCGTTGAGCCCACCACGCTTGAGTTGTGGGTCTGCGTCATCGGCAAGACCCAGGAAGATGCGCTCGATCCCGCGACCCATCACGACCCTTCCTTGTGCGAGGTCACCAACGGCAACCAGCCGCGCCGCAAGCTGGTGCGCATTCGCGCCACCACCATGGTGCACTTTGCCTTCCTGACCATCATTGGCTTTCACGACACCGAAATCTCCGCCCAGGCCGTCTCCGAAGCCGCCTCGGTCGACGTGGTGCTGGTGATCGACACGTCTGACTCCATGACCTTTGACGCCAAGCCGGTCAACACAAACCCGATGGCGCTCCCGGAAATCTGCAACGCCGCCGACACCGACGAGAGCGCGCCGACCTTTGACGGACTGCCCGGCGAGTGCCATCCGTTTGAGGAAGTAAAGCAAGCGGCGTCCAACTTCGTTGAGCACCTGAACTTCCCCTACGACCGCGTCTCGGTCGTAACCTTTGCGCTGACGCCCACCGTGGTGATCCCGCTCACCAACACCCTCACGGCCGCCGAAATCCTCGACACGATCCGGCACTTGCAAGTTTCGCCCAAACGCGTCCCTACCGGCTATCCCGGCGAGACACCTGGCTGCGAATCGCTGGAGCCGGGATATGATGCGTCGGGCTGCACCAACACCAGCACCGGCGGCGGGCTTAAATATGCTGGCAATGAGTTTGGGCGCGCCCCCATTCGGCAAGAGTCGGTCTGGGTGGTTATTCTGCTGACCGACGGCGCGGCCAACGCCTCTGAAGATGACGCCACCGTGCCCACCCTCAACAAGTATTGCCCGGTATCCACCTGGGGCGTCATCGGTGCCAACACCGCGCTGTTCTGCCGCGACGATTTTGTTGATACGCGCCATACCGTGCTCACGCCCACCATTTGGCAAAATCCGCCCGTGGGCAGCGGCATCATCGGCGAACCGGGCCACATCGCGCCCTATAACCCCGACAGCACCTTCGGGGCGCTGGGCGACCCCTTTGCTGACTACGATGCCGACGACTTCGCCCACGACATGGCCGACTTCGTAGCCTGCGCCCCCACCTATGGCGAAGCCGCCCAGTGGTGTAAAGACACGCTCAACTACATCGACGACGAGGGCGGTCAGGGCGCGATTATCTACGCCATTGGCCTAGGTGAACTTGTGCTGAAGAACAAACTCGGCGACCGTGACGCCGGCGACGCCTTGCTGAGATACGTCGCCAACGTCGGCCTGGATGGCGACCCCAATCCCAGCCCCTTGGGCAACACCGACCCGTGCTATTTCGTCACAGTCCCGGATATCACCAGCGGTAACGACAGCTACAGCTGCGGCAATTACTATTTCTCAGAGTTCGGCACTGGCCTGAACGCCGTGTTCGAGAGCATCGCTTCGCGCATTTTCACTCGGCTGACGCAATGACCCACACACCTGCTCCCGCCCGTTCGCCCCGGCCCCAGCGCCGGAACCAGCGTCGCCCCGGCCAGGGCCTGGTCGAATTCGCGCTGATCTTGCCGATCTTGCTGTTTGTGCTCTTCGGCATCATCGAGTTCGCGCGCATTCTGCAAGCCTGGCTCTCGGTTGAAAATGCCGCCCGCTTTGGCGTGCGTTACGCCGTCACCGGCGAATTCAGCCCCGCGTATTGCGCCAAGTCGGCTCAAGACCTAATTGCCCTATATCCGGCCGTGTATGGCGACAAAGGCGATGGCCTGGGCACCATCGCTGATCGTGACCTGGCCGATGGCACTTCGGATTGTCTGATCCCCCAGACCTTTGCTTCCTATCAGTCCGAGTCCGACGACCTGAAAGACCACGCCCGCGTTTACTCAATCAAAGAAGTCGCCACGGGCGCAGCGCTGGCGATTTTGCGCAACCCCGACATCACCACTGAGACCGAAACCGGCTTCTTCAAAGTCACGGTCTGCTCGTCGCGCGACCTCGACGGCGACGACCAGCCCGATTACACCCTGGAGCCCCCCATCGCCGGCCAGTTCATCTCGGCCAAATGCCAATATGACGCCGACAAGGGCGGGCCGGGTCTCCCGATTGATGTGGAAGACGCCGGCGGCCCAGGCGACCTGGTCTACGTCTATGTCGACTTCAACCATCCCGTCATCGTGCCGCTTATCAGCTCGCTGTGGCCCAAGCTGCACCTGTCTTCTTGGCGCCAGGGCATTGTCGAGCGCTTCCGCGTTGCGCGCGTCATCGGCCTGCCGCCTACTCTGGCGCCCGTGCCCTCGGCCACCAATACGCCCACCATCACCAACACGCCGACCAACACGCCGACCA
>JBBRZY010000454.1:0-4632 GCA_038252885.1 Anaerolineales bacterium
GAAACGCTCCTCAATTTTGGCCAGCACGGCCTTCTGCTGCGGCTTGCCGGCCGCAGCGATCTTCCACAGCGCCTGGAGGGTGTGGCGGGCGGTGACGAACATCTTGTCGTAGGTGACGGCCATGATGGCGTCCAAGTTTTTAAGGATGCGGCGCTTGGGGTCGCTCTTGGCAAGGTTGCACAGCAGCGTGGTGGCGATGGCGCGCTGGTGGTTGTTGGGGCTGGTCATCTGCTGGACGAGGCTGTCCCAGACTTCGTAGGCCCAGTCGACGGGCTGGTTGGTGGCGGCCATGACGTACTCCAGGGCGGCGTAGCGCACGTCGCCGTCGTCGGAGCTGAGGTTGTCCAGGTTCTTGCGCATGGTTGCGTTCATCGTTTTTCTCCTGTCCAAGTCGTGCTCAGTTAAGTGCAAGTCTATTGTGTGGGCGGATTGCGGCAGGACTACTGTTAGCTCTGGATGGTGAGATTCCCCCTAAAGGTGCTTCGCAATCGCGCGAAGCCGTTGTGTGAGCAGGGAGTATGCGCCGTTGCGCTCGGAATGACATGTCAGAGGGATCTGTTGGTTCGGAGCACGAGGATTCATTGAGTTGTTACCGGGCGGCTTCACCGAGCCATTTGGCGCGGAGATCGGCTAGGGTGCCGTCGGCCGCGAGGGTGGACAAGGTGTCTTGCAGGTGCTGGAGCAAGACCGGGCTGTCAATGCTGACGGCCATGACGTATGGCTCCGGGTTGAGCGGCGGGCCGGCCAAGGTGAGGTCGGGGTGGGCGGTCAGGAACTTGTAGGCCGAGATGGCGTCGACCACGGCGGCGTCGGCGGTGCCAGCGGCGACGGCGGCCAGGGCGGCGTCGGCGGTGGCGAGCGGCTGGACGGTGACGCCGACCACGCGCCGGGACCACTGGCGGGCCAGAGCGTCGCCGCCCGCGCCGTATTCTACAGCCAGGGTCTTGCCGGCGGCCCAGGCTTCAGCTTCCCCAGAAATCAACTGACCATCTGATCGACGGACGACGACGAGCGTGCCGCCCACGAAATAGGGATCGGTGTAGGCTACGTCGCGCGTGCGCTCGGGCTGGGCCACGAAGGCCGAGACGATGACATCGTCGCGGCCGACGATGAGCGTGGCCAGCAGCGCATCGTAGGTGATGTTCTCATAGACCACGGCCACGCCCCAGCGCCGGCCGATAAGGTCAGCTAAATCCACGTCGAAGCCGAACAGGTCGCCGTTGGCGTCGGTGGCCGAGAAAGGCTCGTAGCTGGCGTCGGTGGCGACGACGAGGCGGCCGTCGGCCTGGAGGCGGGCCCAGGCGGCGTCGGCGGGGGTGCGCCAGGCTTGCCAGGCGACGACGGCCGCCGTTAGCAGCGCGACCAGGCCGGCGACGGCGGCGACAGCCCGCAGGATGGTTAGGGGACGGCCCATTGCTTCACTGCCTCGTAGATGGGTTTGGGCACAAACTCGGGCGATACAAAGGTAAAGTAGTCGCCGTAGCTGTTCTGCGGCTTGGGGTAGCGAAAAGCCCAGGTGCAGACGGTGGGCATCCAGGGCCAGTGGGCCTCGGCCCACGCATAGCCGGCCAGGGTGTAGTCCATGCGCGCGCCGGGGGTAACGGCCCGCGTCCAGCGCGGCGAGTCGTTCCAGCCAGACTCGGTGAGGACCAGGGGCTTGGCGGCATCGCCGTGGGCGACCATGAGGGCACGCAGCAGCTCGACGCGGCGAAAGTTGAGCGCGTCGGGCGCGGGCGGCTCCTCAGGCGGGAACTTGAGGCCGTAGGCGTGAACGGCCAAGGCGTCGAAGTAGGCCGAGGCGCCAGCGGCGTACATACGCTCGAGATAGAGCAGGTCGTTGAGGCCCAGGTCGCTGCCTTCCGGCTCGAGCGTGGGGGCCAGCGCGCCGGCCAGCACCTGGATGGTGGGGTCGGCCTGTTTGGCGCGGGCATAGGCGACTTGGAGGAGGGCAGTGTAGCCCTCCGGGTCTACCGGCCGGAAGCCCCATTCGAGGGCGACGTTCGGCTCGTTCCAAATGATGATGCTTTTCACGCGGCCTTGGAAGTGCTGGACGAAGGCGTAAACATAGTCGCCGTAGTCAGCAAAGCGGTCGGTGGGGAGGAGGGTGTCGACGGTGTCGGGGCCGCCGGGGACGGTGCGAACCCAGGTCGGGACGAGGCCGCCGAGGCGGGCGATGACGGTCAGCCCCTGGTTGGCGGCGTAGTCCACGACCATGTCGGCGTGGCCCCAATCGAAGCGGCCGGGCGCGTTTTCGGCGTAGGCCCAGGGGAAGTACTCAACGATGGTGGGCGCGCCCATCTGCCGGACGAGTTCGAGGGTGTGGAGCACTTTCCAGGGCTCAACTTCGTCGGTCAGGCGGGTGTGGACGCACAGCGCAGGGTGGCGGGTGACGACGGTCTGCGGCGGGCCGAGGCGCAGGGTGGGTTGCGGCGGCTGGAGGCCGGCGAGCAGAGCCAGCGCGACAAGGGCGCGAAGGAGCCAGGCGCGGCGGGCGGGTGACATGCGCTGATTATAGCGGGCGGTGGGGCGGAGGTCGGAAATCGGAAGTCGGAGGTCGGAAGTCAGAGGTCAGAAGGTGTCGGTGACGGATGAGGGGATGAGGTAGCGGGGCGGTTGGACGGGCCAAACCCCGGCTCAGGCTGCGCTAAAGACAGCGTTGAACGGACCGGGGGGCCTATTTGGCAATGAGGAAGACAGCGATTGCGTCAGCCTCGTCATGGGCGTCAGCGATGCTGTTAGATCGTCATCGCCGCCATCGCCGTCATGGGCGCCAGCGATGCTGTCGGATCGTCATCGCCGTCATCGCCGTCAGCGGGCGCCAGCGGGCGCGGGCGGTGGTGGTGTGGGGTGGTTATGCAGTTGTTAAGGGCCGCGGGGAGCGCGCATCGGTCGTTCACTATGTTGTATAGAATATATGTTCTCTTGGCAAGAGGCAGTTTTTAGTGGGCGGCGGGGCGATTGGCTATTGCTTCGGAAAATCGTCTATGTTAATCTATTCGCGCCGCGTAAGTTCAACTTAAACACTTAATCGCATAAAAAAGGGGGGAGCCATGTCGCGTATCAATTTATCGGGTTGGATGAAGCTCGCTGTATGTGCGTTGGGGCTGGCGACGGCCTGCACCCAGGCGCCGGCGGCCACCAGCACCAGCACGAATGTGCCCACGCCGGACGGCACGGCCACAGCGGTGGCGGCTACGGCTGAGGCAGGGCAACTGGCGGCGCTGCAGGAGGCGCAGGTGGCAACCGGCGTCGCGGCGACGCTGACGGCCCAGCCGACCGCGACCGCGACAGCGACGACGGTGCCAAGCGACACGCCCACTGCGACGCACGCACCCACCAAAACCCCGACTAACACCCCAGCGGCCTCGGCCACGCCCAGCCGAACGGCAGGCCCCACGCAGCCGCCGCAGACCGCCGTCCCGACGGCCGCGCCGACCTCGGCCTCGGTGTATGGCTTCACTTCCGGCGCGCCGGGCTACTTCACCGATATTCGCTGCTCGTTCTCGGGCGGCACATGCCTGCCGACGATGCCGGCCGGCGACGTGAGCTTTGACTTCATCTTGGTGAGCGATGTGGACACGCCCTTGACGCTGTTCGAGCAGTACGGGCTGGCGGTGGAGAAGGACGGCGTGAACGTGGCTAATATGTTTATGTTCGTGGATGCTGGGTTGCTGCCGCCGGATACGGGGGTGCGTTTTGGGGCCAGCCGCAACTTCACGACGCCGGGGCGGTATGTGATCCGGTCGTCGGGCTGCCTGACGACGGTGAACGCACCGTGCGGCTGGAGCACCATGACGGGCACGACGGTGACGTTCGTGATCAAGTAGCGCAGTCGCAGCCAACTTAAACAACAACGGCCTCGGCCGGACGCACACGAGTGCGCCGAGCCGGGGCCGTTTGGTTGTGGGCTAGGGCGTGGCCGTGATGAGCGGCGCCGACGGCACGGCAAGCGTGCCGGTAGGTGTGGGCTGAGTGGGCGTGAAGGTCGGGACGAATGTAGCCGACGCGGTGACCGTGGTCGTGTGACTGGGGGTCGGCGTGATTGTGGGCGTACGCGTGATGGTGCGCGTGACAGTGCGCGTGGCGGTCGGCGTGGCGGTGAAGGTAGCCGAGGCGGTCGGCGTGTGGCTGGCCGTCGCGGTGGGGGTCGGCAGCGGCGTGAGCGTGACGGTCGCGGTAGCCGTGGCGGTGGGGGTGGCGGTGGGCGGGTTGACGATGGCCCAGACGGCGGGCGTGCGCCAAAGCACGTAAAGCAGGAGCAGCGAGACCAGACCGATGCCAACCCAACCCCAGCCAGGCAACTGCCGGCGCGGCGCGGCCTCGGGCGCTTGCTCCCACTCGGTGACGGTGGGCGCTTCGTCGGCCATTGCCAGCGGGACGACGCGCGGGCCGGGGGGCGGTGGCGGCAAGGGCGGCGCGGTTGGTGCGGTGGGTGGCGGCTCGACGGGCGCGGCCGGTTCAGTGGGCGGCGGCTCAACGGGCGCGGGTGGTTCAGCGGCGGACGGTTGGGCGGCGGACTCAGCTTCGGCTTCAGGGATCGGATCGGCGGCGGGCGGGGCCGACGGCTCGACAGGTGGCTCGGCAGGTGGCGCGGCAGGTGGCTCGGCGGGGGGGATGACGGGAGGCGCGACA
>JBBRZY010000455.1:0-4630 GCA_038252885.1 Anaerolineales bacterium
CGACCCGCCGGCCACGCCCGACACGACCTAGCTTCGGCCAGCGCCCTACCCTTTCGCTCATCCGCCCAATTTGGCTTGGTTTCAGCAGGAGGTGTCCATGACGACATCCGCCGTTTCTTCGTCGCGCGCCCCGCGCACCATGCGCACGTTTCTCATCATCTGGGCCGGCCAACTGATCTCGATGATCGGGTCAGGGCTGACCAGCTTTGCCCTGGGCGTGTGGATCTTCCAGCAGACCAAGCAGGCCACGCCCTTCGCGCTGACGGTCTTCATCGGCACGGTGCCACGGCTGCTGCTCGCGCCGCTGGCCGGCTCGCTGGCCGACCGGTGGAACCGCCGCCGATTGATGATTTTGGCCGACACCGGCAGCGCACTGGTGACGCTGGCGGCGACGCTGCTGCTGGTGAGCCAGAACCTGCAAATCTGGCACATTTACCTGATCGCGCTGGCCGACGCCGTGTTTGGGGCGTTTCAAGAGCCGGCCTACACCGCCTCGATCACGATGCTGGTGCCGAAGAAAGACCTGGCGCGCGCCAGCGGCCTGGGCCAGCTGAGCCAGGCGCTGGAGATGCTGATCGCGCCGGTGCTGGCGGGCGTGCTGTTCGGGCTGATCGGGCTGCGCGGCATTATCTTGATTGACTTCTTGACCTACTTCTTTGCGGTCGGCGCGCTGCTGTTCGTGAAGATCCCGCAGCCGGAAGTGGCGGCTGAGCGCGGGGCCACGCAGCCGCGCAACCGCGTGTGGGCCGACATGAGCTTTGGCTGGCGCTATCTACGGGCGCGGCCGGGGCTGTTCGGGCTGCTGCTGTACTTTGCGCTGGTCAACTTCACGCTGAACCTGGCGACGGTGCTGACCGGGCCGCTGGTGCTGGCGCAGCACAGCGCCGGGATGCTGGGTGCAGTGCAGATGGCGCTGGGGATTGGGATGCTGGCGGGCAGTATTGCGATGAGCACCTGGCGCGGGCCACGCCGCCGCAGCGTGGGCGTTATTGGTTTCATTGCGCTGGGCAGCTTGGGCCTGCTGATTACGGGCCTGAACCCGGCGGTGATCTTCCCGGCGGCGGGGCTGTTCGTGCTGGTGTTCGCGGTGCCGCTGGCGGCCGGGCCGAGCCAGGCGATCTTTCAGAGCAAGGTGGCCCCGGAGGTACAGGGCCGGGTGTTCGCCATGCGGAGCATGATCTCGCGCTCGATGATGCCGCTGGCCTTCTTGTTGGCCGGGCCGCTGGCCGACCAGGTGTTCGAGCCGCTGATGCGGCCGGGCGGCGCGCTGGCCGGCAGTGTGGGCGCGGTGCTGGGGACAGGCGCGGGCCGGGGCGTGGGGCTGATGTTCGTGCTGGCGGCGGTGGTGCTGGCGGGCGCGAGCCTGCTGGCCTACCTGAACCCGCGCATCCGCAACGTGGAAGCTGAACTGCCGGAGGCCGTGGGGGAAGAGAGGGCGGAAGTCGGAGGTCAGATGCCGGAGGAGATAGGCAGCACCAACGCCGAACAAGTGGCCGAGAGCCGGGAAGAGGCGGTGGCGGTGGGGGCTTAGGGGTGCTGGACACCTGTGCTTCGGATTGATATGATGCTCGGCACCGCGGCCAGGCAGCCGCGCGGCCGCGCCCAGCCGGTGGGCGGCCAACAAGCGAGCGAGGAGCAGCGCATGACACAGGCGAAGCACGGCGACACGGTAAAAGTCCATTACACCGGGCGGCGGCCCAACGGCGAGACGTTTGACTCGTCGGTTGGGCAGGAGCCGCTGGAGTTCACGCTGGGCGCGGGGGAAGTGATCCCCGGCTTCGAGACGGGCGTGCTGGGCATGACGGTGGGTGAGAGCAAGACCGTCGTCATTCCGCCAGACGAGGCCTATGGGCCGCACGAGCCGGAGATGGTGCTGGAGGTCGAGCGCGACCAGTTCCCCGAAGAGATGGCGCCAACGGTCGGGCAGCAGTTGCAGGTGCGGCAAGACGCGGGCGAGGCCTTTAGCGTGATCGTGGTGGCGGTGGGCGACGGGACGGTGACGCTCGACGCCAACCACCCGCTGGCTGGGCAGGCGCTGACCTTCGACCTGCAACTGATGGCGATTGTCTGAACGAGGCGGGCGCAACGAAACCATTGGCCCAGGGGTTAGGCACCTGGGCTTTCGTTTTTTGCACGCCGGCGACGGCGGCTGACACGGACTGAGCAGGACTAACCGATGCCTCACGTTCATGAGCGGACCTTTCGCATTCGCCACTACGAGTGTGACGCCTACGGGCATGTCAACAACACGCACTACCTGCGCTATATGCAGGAGACGGCCTTTGACGCGTCGGCGGCGGTGGGCTACGACCTGCCGCGCTATGCGGCGCTGGGCCAGCACTGGCTGGTGCGCGAGACCGAGATTGAGTACCTGAGCCCGCTGCGCTATGGCGAGGCGGTGCGGGTGAAGACCTGGGTGGCCGACTTCCGGCGGGTGCGCTCGCGCCGGATGTATGAGCTGTATAACGCGGCCACGGGCGAGTTGGCGGCGCGGGCCAATACCGACTGGGTGTATCTGAATACGGCTACTGGCCAGCCAACATCAATACCACCGGAGATGATCGCGGCGTTCTTTCCGGAGGGCGCGCCGCCCCCCGCCCCACCCCGGCCGCACTTCCCCGAGCCGCCCGCGCCACCGGCCGGGGTGTTTAAGATGCGGCGGCCGGTGCTGTGGCAGGATATTGATATGGCCGGCCACCTGAACAACGCGCTGTATCTGGCCTATATGAGCGACTGCGCGTTCGAGACGGCGCGGGCGTTTGGCTGGCCGGCGCAGCGCTGCCTGGACGCGGGTTTTGCGATCTTGGTGCGGCGGCACCACATTGAGTATCGCCAGCCGTCGCTGCTGGACGATGAGTTGGAAGTGGCGACATGGTTGTTCAATCCGCGGCGGGTGACGGTGACGCGGGCGTTTACGATGACGCGCACGCGCGACCGGGCGCTGATGGCGCGGGCGGAGGTGCTGTATGCGTGGGTGGACCTTAAGACGGGCAAGCCGGTGCGGATACCGGCGGAGCTGATGGTCGACTTCGCGGCGAACATTGCGGAGGGGTAGCTCTCTCTTTCAAGGCCGCAGGGCTTTTGACACGAATTATCACGAAGGGGGAGGAGTCGGGAGGCGGGAGAGCGCGAGGACCGCGTGTTAGATTGGGGCTGAGACGCGGGCAATTCATAGGGGATACACACGAATTTTCACGAAGGTTTATGGACACGGCGGAGGGTCGGTTGCCGCTGGGCGGCATATGAACAATCCAGTTGTTTACTGGACGGATGCGGAATGGCTCGCGGCTCAGGTTGGCCGGGAGCCTATTTTTTTGTTAAGGTGCAGACGACTGGCCGGTGCGGCTAGTCTTGCAGGGCGGCAGTGACGGATTGGGCGCGGTGGTGCAGTTCGGCCAGGTCGGTTGGGCTGACGACGGACCAGGGGCCGAAAAATAGGGCTTCGGTGTCGGCTTCGGCGGCGGCGCGCGCGGCGCGGCCGGCCTGGGTGATGGTGGCGGCCCCGGCGGCGTCGAGGTTGGCCCAGCCGGCCTGGACAAGCTGGGTGACGAAGCCGTTGTAGGCTTGGGCGCTGAAGCCGCGCGGGAAGGGCTGGGCGTTGGCCCAGGCGTAGAGGCCGGCAACGGAGTCGGCGCGGCCTTCCCAGAGCCAGGTGAGGGTTTCCCAGGCGGGGCCGCTGACGCCCAATGGCTGCCAGGCGGCGCGGTGGGCGTCGCAGCGCTGGTTGGTGAGGGCTTCGACTGACCAGGCGGCGCGGGCGAGCAGGGCCGACTCGGGGTTGGGGCCGAGGGTGCCGCTGGCGGCGGCGCAGGCCCGGTCGGTGAGGCGGCCAGGGGCGACGCCGGCCGCGACGAGGGCGTCGAGCAGGGCGGCTAGGCGCGCGAGGTCGGCGGCGGGCAGGGGCCGGAGGCTGGCCAGGCGGGCGCGGACGGCGCTGTACATGCCTTCCGTGGCGGCGCGGCCGAGGGCGGTGAGGGCGTAGCCGTCGGGGCCGCGTTCGAGCCAGCCGCCGGCGGCTAGCTTTTCCAGGCGGGTGGTGAAGGCGGCGGGGGCGTAGTAGGGGACGCAGGCGAGCAGGCCGGCGGTGGTGAGCGGGCGCGGGGCGATGTCGCCGGCGTGGAGCAGGACGCCGACGGGCTGCTGGCTGAGGCCGGCGGCGGCGAGGGCGGCGCGGAAGTCGGCGCGGTAGGTGGCGGCCAGCGCGCCGAGTAGCGCTTCGAGGGCAGACCAGAGGTCGGCGGGTGGGGTGGTAATAGGGTTAGGCATTGGAGGTCATAGGTGGGAGGTCAGAGGTCGGAGGTCGGAGGTCAGAGAAACCAGGTGACGCTGGGGCAAGGCGAGGCGTTGGGCGCAGTTCAGACCTAACCCCCGGCCCCTTCCCTAAAAAGGAAGGGGTGCCCATGCGATGATGGATGGCCGCGATCGGCGCGATTGTCGTCATCTGAGCCAGCAATACCTTCCGGAACATCAACGTCGTCATCCACGCCACTGATACCTTCGAGAACGTCATCTTCGTCATCCGCGCCACGGATGTTGTAATCACCGTCATCTCCGTCACTGATGTCACTTGCGCTATGGATGTTGCAATCGCCGTCATCGCCGTCACTGATGTCACCAGCGCCAATGATGC
>JBBRZY010000456.1:0-4629 GCA_038252885.1 Anaerolineales bacterium
CTCTACCACCGGCGGCTGGGGCTGTGGGCGGCGGCGGTGGTGGCCTTCACCTTCTGGCCGGTGGCGCTCAGCCGGATTGGGCTGCGGGCCGGGGCGCTGCCGCTGCTAGCGGCGCTGGCGCTGGCCTGCGCGGCCTGGGGGGTGCGACGGCAGCGTGCGGCCGGGCCAACCGACTGGCGGCGCGGCCTAAACTGGCTGGCGCTGGGCGGGTTGCTGTATGGCCTAACCTTCTATACCTATTTAGCCAGCCGATTTTTCCCGCTGGTGCTCATCATTTTGGCAATTTTCTGGTATAGTGCCAACCGGCAATCCTTCCCGAATAGCCGCCAGATTGGGCTGTTTTGGCTGGCCGCCGCGCTGGTACTGACGCCGTTGGCCGTGGCCGCCTTGGGCCAGCCGGAAATTCTGCTGGGCCGGGTGGGGCAGGTGTCGGTGCTTAACCCGGCCATCAACGACGGCGACCTGGCCGGGACGCTGCTGCGCAACTTGGCCGCCGCGCTGGGGATGTTCACCGGGCGCGGCGACGACATTGCCCGCCACAACCTGCCGGGCCGCCCGGTCTTTGACCTGGCGCTGGGGTTGGCCTTTCTGGTGGGGGTGGGGGTGGCAGGGTGGCGGGCGCTCAAGCAGCACCGACCGGCGGCGGCCCTGCCGCTGGTGTGGGCCGGCGTGATGCTGCTGCCGACCATCTTGGCCGAGGATACGCCGCACTTCCTGCGGGCGGTGGGCGTGTGGCCGGCGCTAGCGCTGCTGCCGGCCCTGGGGCTAGAGGCGGCCTGGACGGCACCCGGGCGGCTGCTTGGGCCCGGCCACTGGCGTTGGCTGGGGCGCGGGGCGGCGCTGCTGGCGGTGGCCGTGGCGCTGACCGCGACTATCCGCGATTATTTCCTGGTTTACGTGCCCGCGCCAGACACGGCTTATCTGTTTCAGGCGGCGGCGACGGAACTAGCGCAGACGGGCAACGTCTATCTAACAGGCGACCCGAGCCGCACGCTGGTGGTAGACCGCCGCTACGGGGACTCGTTTGCCTCGGTGCGGTTCTTGCTTAACCCGAGCAAGCGCCTGGGGTGGTACAGTGAAGGCGAGACGCCCGCGCTGGGCACTGCGCCCATGCGGCTGATGGCGTGGCCGTATCGGGGGCTGGAGGCGGCTGTGAGCGCCCTGCCCCCGAATGCGCTGATCACGGTTGAGCGCGGGCCGCTGCACCGGGACGATTTGCAGCCGGAAGCCTATGCGCTGTACGCGCAGTACACGGCCGAGGCCTGCCCGCCGACTGTGTGCGGCGGCCCGGCGCTGGCCGAGTTTGCCAACGGGGTGCGGCTGTTAGCGGCTGAGAGCACGCGCCAGGGGCCGAGCCTGAGTCTGACGCTGACCTGGGAGGCGGCGGGGACGCTGAGTGCGCCGGCGCAGGTGTTCGCCCAGGTGTGGGCCGGCGACCAAGCGCTGGGCCAGGCCGATGGCCCGCTGGGCAGCGAACTGTTCCCCCAGCCACTTTGGCCGGCGGGGGCCACTGTGCGTGAGACGCGCGAGTTTAATCTGTCAAGCGAGCCTGGTTCGCCGGCGCTAAGCCTGCGGGTGGGCCTGTATGATCCGAACACTCTGGCCCGCGTGCCACGCGCGGATGCCGCCAGCGACTTTGTGGAAATTATCGTTGGAGGAGAGTAGTCGATCAATATGAAGGCTTCTATTCGCTCGGGCATTATGCTGCTGCTGATGTTGACCCTGGCCCTACCGGGGGGCGGAGCCCTGGCGGCCGCACCGGTGGCGGACGGCCCTAACCTGCTGCAAAACCCGGGCTTTGAAAGCCCGTATGTCAAGCAGTGCTGCCAGACCGATTTTAGCCATTACCTGCCCAACACCCCGATTGACGAGGTGCAGGTGGCGCAGGGCTGGCTGGGCTGGTGGCTGACGCCCGACTCAGACCCCTACCACCCCAGCAACTGCAACGGCTGCAACTCATGGCACCGCCCAGAGTGGCGCGAGGCCAACTGCGGCTCGGGCTGCTCCAACCGCATCCACAGCGGCGACAACGCCCAGAAGTACTTCACCTTTTACAGCCTGCACGACGCCGGCATGTACCAGCAGGTGAGCGGCCTGACCCCCGGCCAACTGCTGCGCTTCAGCATCTACATGCAGGGCTGGTCGACCGATGCCAACTACGGCGCCTCGGCGGGCCAGAGCACAATGGGCATGCGCATCGGCATCGACCCGTTCGGCGGCACCAACCCATTCAGCGGCAACATCATCTGGACCAATGTGCAAGACACCTACGATGTCTTTGCGCTGTACACGCTCGAAGCCGTGGCCAAGAGCGGCAGCGTGACGGTCTTCACCCGCTCGACCCCCACCTGGTCGCTGCAGCACAACGACATCTATATTGATGACGCCAGCCTGGTGGTGGTGGGCGGCACGCCGGCTAACAACCCGCCCCCGAACAACCCGCCGGCCCCCGCCCCGACCGCGGTGCCGACGCAAGTGCCGGGCTTCGCCTACACGGTGGTGCCGGGCGACAACTACTACCGCATCGCGCGCAAGTTCGGCGTGAGCGTGCAGTCGATCTTGAGCGCCAACCGCGTCGCCAACCCGAACCTGCTGTACACCGGCACGGTGCTCATCATCCCAGGGGTCAGCGGCCCGGCGCCAAGCGGCGGCGGCAGCACCAGCCCCACGCCCGCGCCGACGACGAACACGCCGCCGACCAACAACGCCCCGCCGGCCAATGCCATCACCCATGTGGTGGTGCAGGGCGACAATCTCTACCGCCTGTCGCGGCGCTACAACACGACTGTGGCGCGCATCAAGCAACTCAATGGGCTGGTGAGCGACATCATCTACATCGGCCAGGTGCTCATCATCGCGCCCGATCAGTCTTAGTGTTATTGGTATCGGCCCTGAGGAATTTCGTATGAAGTCACACCCAACCTTCCGCTCACTCGTCTTGACGACCGCGCTGCTGGCAGCGCTGACGGTTAGCGGTGCGCCAGCCGTGGTGCTGGCGGCGCCGCCGGCCCAAGCCAACCTGGTGGCGAATGGCGGCATGGAGAGCTTTGGGGGGAACGGCCTGGCCACCGGCTGGGAGCCGTGGTGGCAAACAATTGCAAACCCCGGCGGCGGCAACTTGAACTACGCCCAGCCGCCCAACTTCGGCCAGGAGAGCAACCCGGCCTTCGTGCGCAGCGGCAGCGCCACCCAGCACGTGGGCCGCAGTTGGGACCCGTGGTTTGGCGGCGTGCGCCAGACCATTACTGTGGCGCCGGGGACGACCGTGCGCATCACCGCCTACGGGCGAGTGTTCGCCTCGACGCCCGACTTCCCGGCCCCGTCGGACACGGCGGTGCAGTCACACATGCAGATCGGCGCGGAGCCGAACGGCAGCATCGATTGGTCGTTAGGCTCGGTGGTCTGGTCGAACCAGGCCAACCCGCACGACACCTGGGCGGCCATTACGCTCGACGTGACGGCCGGGGCGGCGGGCAAGATCACCATCTTCTTATCTAACAACTACAAGGGCGACAGCCGCTACCACCTGGACGCGTGGTGGGACGACGTGAGCGCGACCGTGGTCAGCAGCAGCCCGCCGCCGGCCAACACCACCGCGCCGAGCGGCCCGGCGGCGACCAGCAGCGGGCCGGTGAACACCAACCCGCCGCCGGTGTCGGGCAGCACTTCGACGCCCGGCCCAGACGGGAACATCACCTACATCGTGCAGGAGGGCGACACGCTGTGGAGCATTGCGGCCAACCACGGCCTGACGGTGGACCAACTGAAGGCCATGAACGGGCTGACGAGCGACATCATCAGCGTCGGCAAGGCGTTGATCGTGGCTACCGGCGCGCCCTCGGCGCCGCCCACGGCCACGGTGGACCCCAACCAGCCGACGGCCGACCCGAACGCCACCCCCACCACCGACCCGGCCGCCACGCCCGAGGGCGGTGAGCAGGCCACGCCGACACCGGTGGCGCTGCCGACCGAAGGGCTGGCCACCGGCACGGTGTGCGCGCTGTTGTGGAATGACAGCAACGGTAACGGCGTGCGCGAAGCCGCCGAAGGGCTGCTGGCCGGCGGGCAACTGACCGTGGTCGACATCACCACGGGCGTGCCGGTGCAGGCCTACACTACCGACGGCGTGAACGAACCGCACTGCTTCGATGACCTGCTGGCCGGGCAATACACGATCTCGTCGGCCTCGCCCGGCGGCTACAACCCGACCAATAACACCTCCACCCCGCTGGAAGTGACGGCCGGCTCGACCTCCACGCTGGAGTTCGGCGCGCAGCCGAGCGCGGCGGTGGTGGAGCAACCCGACACAACGGGCGGCAGCGGCTCGCAGGGCCAGGCGCTGCTGACGGCGCTGCTGTTTGCGGGCGGCGTGGTCTTCCTGCTGCTGGCGGCGGGGGTGGCCGGGTTCTTGTTCCTGCGCCGGCCGCGCGCGAGGTAGGTGGCGCGCCTCCGCACTGCGGCGCCGATCTGCGCGGCCCTGGCCCTGGGTCTCGTCGCCGCCTGGCCGCTGTTGGCTCACAGCGGCTTCCTGCTCACGCGCGGCGGCGGTGTAGGCATATGTGTTCATCCCGCGCTTCATGGATTCCCGCGCGGCGTTTTCCATTTGCTCGGCCTGGGTGAGCAGCACCC
>JBBRZY010000457.1:0-4627 GCA_038252885.1 Anaerolineales bacterium
AATTGCTTTTTCTCCTTGTCACATGGGCACCCCTCCCCGCGTCGGGGAGGGGCCGGGGGTGAGGTCCGACCAACCCCCCGTCCAGCCTGCCTTGGCCTCAGCGCCCGTCACCGCTGCCCGGTTATAATGCGCCTCCATGCCCAAACACTTCCCCTGGTTGTGGTTCGACGCCGACGGCACCCTGTTCGACTTTCACGCCGCCGAAGGCCGCGCGCTAGAGTTGGCCTTTGCCGCCACCAACACCGCCTACGCCGCGCCCTACCTGGACACCTACCGCCAGATCAACGCGCACCTGTGGGCCGCGCTGGAGCGGCACGCGATCACCGCCGCCGCGCTGCCAGTGGCCCGCATGGAACAACTGCTGACGGCCCTGGCGCTGCCCGGCTCGGCCGCGCAACTCAGCGCCGCCTACCTCGAGCAGTTGGCCCTGCGCGCCGAGTTAATCGACGGCACGGCCGAGGTGCTGGCGGCCCTCGCGCCCACCTGCCAGTTTGCCATCGTCACCAACGGCCTCAAGGCCGTGCAGCGCAGCCGCCTGGCGCACGCGCCCATCCGCGACTACTTTGTGGAGGTGATCATCTCAGAGGAGGTCGGCGCGGCCAAGCCGCACGCCGCCTTCTTCGACGCCGCCATGGCGCGCCTGGGCCACCCGCCCAAGACCGACGTGCTCGTCATCGGTGACAGCCTGACCTCCGACATGCAAGGCGGCGCGGACTACGGCCTCGACACCTGCTGGCTGAACCCCGCCGCGCTGCCCCGCCCCGCCGGCCTGCCCATCACCTACGAGATCACCCACCTGCGCGCGCTGCTCGACCTCGTTTACTAGCCGCGCGCAGGTACTACCCTTTTTCTCTTTCTCTTTCTTTTTTCTCTGCTCTTCTTCCGTCAGGTATAATGCCCGACGCGGCTGTTTTTAGCCCCCAGTCCCTGCCTCGTCCTGTTTTGTTTTCACCAAGGAGATTGACCGCATGTCTTACCAGCACCTCCATGTCCCGGCCGGCGGCCAGAAGATCACCATCGCCGGCGGTCAGCTAACCGTGCCCGACCACCCGATCCTGCCCTTCATTGAGGGCGACGGCACCGGCCCCGACATCTGGCGCGCCTCGGTGCGCGTGTTCGACGCCGCCGTGGCCAAGGCTTATGCCGGCCAGCGGCAGGTGGCCTGGATGGAAGTCTTCGCCGGCGAGAAGTCCTTCAACCAGTTCGGCACCTGGCTGCTAGATGAGACGGTCGAAGCCTTCAAAGAATATCTGGTTGGCATCAAAGGCCCGCTCACCACGCCCATCGGCGGCGGCATTCGCTCGCTGAACGTGGCGCTGCGCAAGCTGCTCGACCTCTACGTCTGCCTGCGGCCGGTGCGCTGGTACAACGGCGTGCCCTCGCCCGTCAAGCGCCCGCAAGACGTGGATATGGTCATCTTCCGCGAGAACACCGAAGACATCTACACCGGCATCGAGTTCGAGACCGGCACGCCCGACAGCGACCGCTTCAAGGCGCTGCTGCGCGAGCACTTCCCCAAGGAATACGCCAAGATTCGCTTCCCCAACACGGCCGGCTTGAGCCTCAAACCCGTGTCGCAAGAAGGCACCGAGCGACTGGTGCGCGCGGCGCTGCAGTACGCGCTGGCCTTCCAGCGCAAGAGCCTCACCCTGGTGCACAAGGGCAACATCATGAAGTACACCGAAGGCGCGTTCCGGCAGTGGGGCTACGCCCTGGCCGAGCGCGAGTTCGGCGGGCAGGTGTACACCTGGGAGCAGTGGGAGCGCACCAAGGCCGCGCAGGGCGAAGCGGCCGCCAACGCCGAGCAGAAGGCCGCGCTGGCCGCCGGCAAGCTGCTGGTCAAAGACGCCATCGCCGACATCACCTTCCAGCAAACGCTCACCCGCGCCACCGAGTTCGACGTGGTCGCCACCATGAACCTGAACGGCGACTATCTGTCAGACGCGCTGGCGGCGCAGGTGGGCGGCATCGGCATCGCGCCGGGCGGCAACATCAACTACCTCACCGGCCACGCCATCTTCGAGGCCACCCACGGCACCGCGCCCAAGTACGCCAACCTCGACAAGGTCAACCCTGGCTCGGTCATCCTGTCGGGCGAGATGATGTTCCGCTACCTGGGCTGGACCGAAGCCGCCGATCTGATCATCAAGGGCATGGATGGGGCCATCAGCGCCGGCACCGTCACCTACGACTTCGCGCGCCAGATGGACGGCGCGACCGAAGTCAAGTGCTCAGAGTTCGCTGACGCCGTCATCGCGCACTTGTAGTTTCGCTGGCGACAGTTGGTTTAAAAAGAAGACGGGCCGGCAGCGTTAAGCTGCCGGCCCGTTTCTTATTAAGGTGCGCCGCCGCTGAGTTACTCGCTGGCTTACAGCGGCGGGTTGTCGCAGGCGGTGGTCATCAGCGCGGCCGTGTCGGCGTCGTTGGCCACCAGGTCGAGCCGGCCGCCCTTGATGCCCATCTCGATGAAGGGCGGGTCGGTCTGGACGCCGGGGTTGCTGATGTGGATGTAGTAGCAGCCCACAAAGGTCTGCGCCGCGCCGCCGGTGGTGGTGGAGCGCACGGTCACCGGGGCGAGATAATTGATCTGGCCCGCGCCGGGGTCTGGCGGGGCGTCGCCCACCACCAACTCGTCAATCGTGGCGGTGTTGGCGTAGCCGGCCTCGAAGTCTGCAAAGCTGCCGACGCTCGAGCCGTCCTTCCAGTAGCTGTAGGCCCGCAGGTACTCGTGCCGGTTGATGGCGTTGAACAGCGAGCGCAGCACATCGGCCGGGGTGCTGCGATTATCAATGAACTGCGCGTTGCTGATGTCGCTCGGCAGCGGGGTCGGCGCGGGCGTAACGACCACGGCCGGGGCGGGGCAGGCGGCGGCCATCAGCGCGGTAGTGTCCGCGCCGGCGGCGACCGTGGCCACGGTGGCGGTGTAAATGCCCATCGGGCGGAAGGGCGGCACGCCCTGGTTGGCGGGCTGCAACTGGCGCAGGGTGTAACAGCCCACGAAGGTCTGCGGCGTGCCGTCGGTCAGGGTGGCGTGCAGCGTGGCGGCCACGGTGTAGTACAGCGTGCCGGCCGCGCCCTCGCCGCCCTGTGGCCCGGTCACAAAGCTCACCTCGGCGGTGTCGGCGTAACCAGCCATGAAGTCGGCAAAGGTGGGCAGGGCCACGCCCTCATCCCAATAGCCATAAGCGCGGCCGTACTCGTGCCGGTTGATGGCGTTGAAGTATGAGGCCAGCACCTGCCCAGCGCTGCTGCGGTCGTCCAAGTAATCCGGCGGCGGGGCCATGGTCGGCTCGACCGTGGCGGTGGGCGGCACGCTGGTGGGGGCGACCGTGGCGGTGGCCGGGGCAACCGTGGCGCTCGGCGCTGCCACCGTAGCGCTGGGCGCGACAGTCGCTGGTACAACGGTGGTCGCCACCGCCGCCGTCGTGCTGGTGGCGGGTGCGGCCGTGGCCGGCGTGGCGGTGCCGGGCGTGCAGGCCGCCAGGGCCAGCGTCAAACCCAAACTTACGAACAACATTTTCTTGCCTAACATATTGCTACCTCCTCGATATGAATGTTTCCAACTAAAAATTGTATCGACGTTGGCCGCGTTCCCACACCCCAAACGAACTAGGGCAGGCCGCCACCGGCGCCAATATTGGGCCACATCGGCCCTCTATAGGACGAAAAACATGGTAAATCCGTTCCGGCGGCAGCGGCGAACACTCTCACCCTCCTTTAAGCGCGGCGGCCGGGGGCGGGCCGGAGTAGTCCTTAACTCCCGTAGAAATCGGCCGGCAGACTCGTTAGAATAAGGTTTGAGCCGAATATCTGGCTCGGTCTGCGCCGACAGACTACACCTGGGGGGTAGGGAGCAAGGAGAGGAGGAGCCGGATGCCCGTCGCCTATATCATCGACGACAACCGGGTGGCGGCTGACAGCCTGGCCCAATGGCTGGGGCTGCTCAGCTATGAAGCCCGCGTGATGCTGGGGCCGCTGCCCGCCATCGAGTCACTGGCCCACCGCGTGCCCGACCTGATCTTTCTCGACATCCACATGCAGGGCATGGACGGCGTGGAGGTCTGCCGCTACATCCGCCGCGACCCGCGCCTGTCAGCCGTGCCGGTCGTGGCGATCTCGACCGACACGCAGCCGGCGCTGATCGAGCGCGTGCGGCTGGCGGGGGCGAACGGCTTTCTCGCCAAGCCCTTCGAGTTCGACGCGCTGGAAGAGGTGCTGCGCGCCGCCGAGAAGTTGAACCTGGCCGCCCGCGCCCGCCCGCCGGCCGCCGGCCGCGGCCTGGCCCCGCGCCCCGCCGGATAAACGCCCTCGTCGTTTCGCTCCGTTCGTGGTGGCCTGGGCCACTGCCTTGGCGTCTCCGCGCTGCCTTCAACCTCGTCCGCCCCTGAGTCCCCCCGGTTCCTTCGGGGGAGTATTCAGTTTGGGGGCAAAAACCTCCGGCCCGGCGGGGTCAGCGCTAGGCGCTGGGTCGGGCTAATCCGCGCCCTCGTCCGCGCGCCCCGCCGCCGGGGTGATTAACTGACCGGCGCGCCTATCCCTGCCGCCAGCGGGTTTACAAGCCCATTCGGGCCGCTGCCGTTTTGGGCCAGCCAGAAATTTTTACCAGGGGTAGGTGGGCAAGCCCACC
>JBBRZY010000458.1:0-4627 GCA_038252885.1 Anaerolineales bacterium
GGGATACACCAGGGCCAGGGCAGCGCGATAGCACTGCCGCAGCATTTCGTCTGTAGGCGACGGCAAGAGTTGAACACTATGGTGCAACTGGTAACGGTCCAAGCACGCGCTTTCCGCTGGGGACCATACTGCCTGGGTGGGTGACAGGACCAACAGGTCGATGGCCGGCGCGAGCCGCGATCGCCCAAAGGCCTCCAAGAGACGCAGAAAATTCTTGTAACCGGCGCGCTGTCCGACAAACATGAGGAATGGGCGCGCGGGCGCGACGACGTTGTCTGCCGCCGTGAAGAAATCGGTGTCGACGCCTAAAGGAATCACGACCACATTGGCCGGCGCCAGGTGAGGATAGTGCGCTCGAATATCTTTGGCTGTGTGCTCACTAATGGCCACCACCCGCGCCGCGCGCTCAATGCAGCGCTGCTTTTCAGCAATGAAGGTCCGGATGAAAGGGTCCTGGCGATCATAGTATTCCGGATACTGCTCGTACATCATGTCGTAGACCGTATACACCTCGGCGGCCTTGGTCCTGACGTTGCCAAAGTAAGGGCTGTAGTAGACCCGGCTCCGTTCCCAACGCGTATACCACGAAGCCAAATTATCGCGGATGAGCGCGTTGAGGCGATAGCGGTTGCGAAAGTGTAATGGCTTCAGGTGGCGCGCCGGCCCATAGTTAGCGGGGTGAGGCGACAAGATGGTGACTTGCCCGCCAAAACCGGCGATGACCGCCTGCAGGATTTTGGCAAAATAGCGCGCGACACCCCGCTGCTGGCCACGGGAGTGGAGCGTGTCGGAGAGGAACAGCCGGGCCGCACGTGGATTGGGCACAGGGAAGATTCTTAGCAGGAGATCGGCACGCTTGAGTTACGCTCGCAGCCGCTTACCAGTTAACTTTTGGTAATCTTGGGCGAGCAACGATGGCCGCCGCCTGAGCCGCGCCAACAAGACTGCCAGATGATAGCGCGATACTAGCCGGAAGACAGTATTATGCACCGGCTTTTCGGTGAAGAGATGCAGCTGGCGGCCGTCACTGGCTAGATGCAGCCCGAACTCCTGGGCCAGCGCCGCGAGCGCGGTCCGCGAATACAGGGCCACATGTTGCCCATGCTCTAAGCCGTAATACCACCAATCTGTGAGCGCAGGGGTACGGTCCGGCACCAGCACGGTCGTGAACAAGATATTGCGGGCATAGTCCAGCATGCGGCGGAGCTCAGCGCGTGGCTCAACCAAATGCTCAAAAACCTCAAAAGCCGTGACCAGCTCAAACGAATCGGCTGGTTGGGCCTCAACCTCAAACTCCCGCGCAAAGAGATTCTCACAGTGTTTGTCGTAGAGATAAAAATCCAGGCCGGCATCCCGCATTAGGCGCACGAATAGCCCGTAGCCCCCGCCGTAATCCAAAAATCGGCTATTGGCATTGAAAAGCGCGCCGACGATGGCAGGGACGATTTTGGCCCATCCAACATTGCGCCCAACCAGACCAATGTCACTGATGTTGATCGGACTAGCGTAGGCCTCATCCAGCCAGTAGGGTTCTTCCGTTTGAATAAACCGGCAATGCGGACACTGGTAGTACTGAACGGTGTATTTGTCCAGGACCAGACCGTTGCCCAATGGCACAGAGGGCCGGGCACAGATTCGGCAATTCATTCCAGATGACCATGCGCACATCGGCACCACGGTCCGGGCGGGTTCATGCCTGTTCTCCGCGCAGGCGGCGTGAAAACGCCCACACACGACGGCGCCAGCGGCGCAGACGGGACGGCGGCGCGAAGATGGTGGCATCGGTATAGGCATCGGCTTGGGCATTGCGAATCATATAGCTCGGGTGACTAAGCGGAAAGGTCATTGGCTGGGTGCCTAGATTGGCGAACGGATCGACCACCGTCGTATGAGTGGCTTGCGATCCGTAGCCTATGCTCGTCACGAGATTCACATTGGGCAGTACATGCAAGGCATACTGCTGCCAACAGGTCAGCATCCAGCGATAGGCCCAACTATCCACGCGGTCCTCATACGTCGCCTGCAATCGTTCACGCCAATAGGCGGCCTGGCCCGGCGCGGGGAACAGGTCTGTCAGCCAGCCGCCATCGCGCAGTTCGGGCCATAGGCTCATGGCATCGTCGTAGTGACGCCAGGCCCGCCGCCAGGTGGCCCAGCCCCAGACGTGGCTGTAGCGCGAAAAGTAATAGCTGTGCGACGTGCGCCGGCGCCCGAACTGAAAGTTGTCACCGGAGATGGACCAGAGGCGGTCGTCATCCTGCCAGCGCTTTAGCAGTGCTTCACAATATTGAAAGAAGGTCGGATGCGGGATGCAATTGTCTTCTAAGATGATCGCCCGGTCAACCGTTTCAAACAGGCGCGTAAGCCCGCTCGCGACCCGCCGCCGGCAGCCCAGATTGGTGTCGGAAAAGTCGCGGACAACGTCACAGGGCCAATCAACCTGTTCCACCACAGCCCGGGCGGCCGCGCACAGTGCGGCCTCGTTGGGACGGCTGGCGCGCGGGCCGTCGGCGATGACGAACAATTGGGGCGGGCGCGCCGCCCGGATGGCCGCGAACACCTGCGCAGTGGTATCTGGCCGATTGAACAGAATCAGGGCGACCGGTGTGTTTAGCGACCAACTCGACATGCAGTCATCTACCCGCCGTCCTGGCGCTTACCAAGATGGCTCATTTGCACTCACGGTTAGTAGCCCAAGGCCGAAAGGCGCCCCATGAGCTTAGGGCATCGGCCGGTAGAAGCGGCGCACCAGGTCGCCGAGTTGGTGCCGCACCCGCGCCCCCCAACTGGGACGGGTGAACATGATCGACTCGGTGTACGCGTCGGCCCGCGCATCGGGGATCATATGCGTCGGATGGTCAAGTGGAAAAGGCATAGGTTGGGTAGGCAGGTTCGCCCATGGGCTGATGGCAGTGGTGTGTGAGGCTTGCCACCCATGGCCGATATTCGCAACGAGATTGATCTGCGGCAGGATCGTCAGACCATGCTGCAGCCAGCACGTCAGCAGCCACCGATAATCCCAGGTGTCAACGGTTTCCACATAAGTAGCCTCAAAGCGGGCGCGCCAATAAGCCACCAGGGCCGAGGATGTTAACACATCGTCCAGCCAACCGCCGTCACGCACCTGCGGCCACAGGCTCATCGCATCGTCGTACTGGCGCCAGGCGCGGCGCCACGTCGCCCAGCCCCAAACATGGATGTAGCGCGAAAAGTAGTAGCTGTATGGCGTACGCCGGCGCCCCGACTGGAAGTTGTCGCCGGAGATGGACCAGATGCGGTCGTCGTCCTGCCAGCGCTCCAGCAGCTCTTCACAATAACGAAAGAATGCCGCATGTGGGACGCAATCATCCTCCAAGATGATGGCCTGGTTTACGGTTTCAAACACTCGCGTGAGCCCGCTGGCGACCCGCCGGCGGCAGCCGAGATTGGTGCCCGAATAGTCATGGACGACGTCGCACGGCCAATCGACCTGCTCGACGATGGCCCGGGCGGCTGCACAGTCGCGCGGGTCATCAACTGACCCAGTACGCGGCCCATCCGCGACGATGAACAACTGGGGCGGGCGCGCCTCCCGGATGGCCTCAAACACCCGCGACGTGGTACCTGGCCGGTTGAAAATAATCAGTACCACCGCTGTGTGCAAGTTCGCATCAGGCATACACGAACCGCGGCTGGGCCACCCGCGTGGTCCAAATCTCGCAACGATGTAGCGTTCGCAACCACGCCCGTGGCCATAGGCTTTGCAGCATGAATTTACACCCCATTTTCCCTCAGGCGCCATCACTTGCGACGATTGTAACTCCGGTCAGGCATGAGCCAAGCCGAGATCTCTCCGACCCGCCACAATTCGGGAATCAGCCGCTCATACATTAGGTTTTCATAGTAGGGATAGCGCTGGCGGTCGCGAACGAACCACCCGCCCACCGTGCCGAAACCAAGCCGTAACAGGGCCTTGGCGCCGAGCCAGAGTTGTTGGGGCCAATCCTTCGGCCGGGCCGCCCCACCGCGCGCAATCGTCATCTGCCAGTGGCGCCCGTGGGCGTAATACCGGCGCGCCCAGTAGGATAGATGAAACGTCATGGGGCGCGTCAGGTGATAGACGATGATGTCAGGATGATAGAAGGCCTTGAAATCCGGGTTGTGCTCCTTCGCGCGCACCATCAATTCAGTTTCATCGCCGCGGGCAAATCCGCGCCCCACCAAACCCAACTTAGGGCTAAACCCGCCCAGGGCAACAATCAGGCTCCGCCGCCACACCATGGTCGTGCCGGTCAAATACTCATTCGCCCGCAACGCATGTGATTCGTCACCCAGAAAGGACGAGTTGTAGTGGTCCTGGAACCAGGCTGGTTTGGGAGAAAGGTAATAGGGGTAGTAGGGACCGCCGCACAGATCCGCGTCAGTATCGGCAATCACCTGGTTGATCTTCTCCAGCCAGTGGGGGTGCGCCTTGGCATCCGCATCGAGAAAGGCCACGTAGTCGGCTGTCGCGGCGGCCACGCCCGCGTTGCACGCAAAATTATAACCCAAGCGCTCCTCGCGCACATACATGCAGTCCAGGCCGGCCCGATTGGCATCCACCACTTGGCGCGTAGCGTCGTGGGAGGCATTATCCACCACAATGACA
>JBBRZY010000459.1:0-4622 GCA_038252885.1 Anaerolineales bacterium
CACCAATCGGCGTGGCAAGATCGTAGAAGATGCCGGCGATTAACCCGGCCAGGGCGGGGGTCAACCCAATCCGCGCCAGTTCGGCCGTGGCGGCGGCGGCGGTGCAGTCGGGGCCGACCTGTGCGCACAGAACAAGCGGCTCATTCCACGACGCAGCGATAGCCATCACATATAGCACCACTGCCGGCACGATCAGGGCCAGCCAAGCCAGTTGAACCAGCTGCTGGGTGCGGCGCGAAAAAGGTGGGGCGGGAGCGTTCGGTTGAGCGATCATCGCCCATTATTGTAGACCCACTCGCCATTCGGCGGGAAACCCGCCGGCCAGGGCCTGCTCATCCTGAGCCAGGAGGGGCGATAAGCAGCGGGACGGCTCCGCTGTTCGCCCTCGCGTCTGCAACCCGCGCTGCCTCTGCGCGTAGAGTAAGGTAAGACCGCTCCAATCAATTTGGAATCAGACAGAAAGAGTCAGCAATGCAGCGCTATTCGATTCTTTTGGCCGCCGCCGCTTTGGCCGGCGCTACCCTGGCTTGTTCAGTCAACTTCGGCGGGCCGAACCTCAAGACCGGCCCGACCGAGACCCTAACCATCAACGAGGCTATGCCCACCGACGTGGACGAGGTGGCGCTGACGCTCAACCTGACCGCCGGCCAGCTCAACCTCAGCGGCGGCGCGGCGGGCGTGCTGGAAGGCGACATCCGGGACAACGTGGTCGACTGGGCGCCGACCGTGACCAACACCGGCGACACGCTGGTGGTGGACCAGGGCGCCAGCCAGGCCGACCAGGGCGGCTTCAATCTGGGCGGTGACAACCTCGTCAACGATTGGAATTTGCAGCTCGGCGACATCCCCTACAACCTGACGGTCAACGCCGGCGCGTATGACGGCGCGCTCGACCTGAGCGGCGTGCCGCTGCGGCGCCTGGCGATCAACGACGGGGCCAGCCAAGCGGTGGTGGAGTTCAACCGCTTGAACCCTGAGCCGATGGACAGCCTGACCTACCAGACCGGCGCGTCGAAGGTGACGCTGCGCGGGCTGGCCAACGCCAACACGGGCGAGGTGAGCTTCACGGGCGGCGCGGGCGACTACGAGCTAGACTTCACCGGCGACCTGCAGCGCGACATGCACGTGACTGTCACGGCCGGCATCGGCAATTTGAACTTCATCGTGCCAGTGGGCGCGAACGTGGTGGTGAACGTCTCGGGCGGGCTGCACGATGTGAACACCAACGGCGATTGGGCGCACAATGGCGACAGCTACACCGCCACCGGCAGCGGCCCGACCATCACCATTGACTTAGACATGGGCGTCGGCAGCGCCACGCTGACGCAGAAGTAAACGCTGGGCCAATCAAAAACCGCCCGCTGGGATCAGTCCCGGCGGGCGGTTTTTTGATTGCGGCGAGGGCGTGCTAGTTGGCGGCGTCGGCGCCGTAGAGCTTGCGGTGCACGATGCTGAGGACGCGCACCTGCTCTTCGGCGTGGTAGGACGAGCGCACCAGCGGCGCGCACTCGACCCACTGGAACTTCAGCTCGTCCTTGGCGAAGGCCCGCAACTCGGCGAACTCGTCCAGGGTGTAGTAGCGGTCAATCGGCAAGTGGCGCTTAGAGGGCTGGAGGTATTGGCCCACGGTCAGAATATCCACGCCCCACGAGCGAATGTCGGTCATGGTCTCTTTGACTTCGGCCAGCGTCTCGCCCAGGCCGAGCATGATGCCGCTCTTGGTCAGCACTTCTGGGTCGAGCGCCTTGGCGTTGGTCAGCGTGGCGCGCGCCCAGTCGTAGTTGTCTTGCGGCTGGATGACCTTGAACATGCGCGGCACGGTCTCGACGTTGTGGTTGAGGATCTCCGGCCGGGCGTCCATCACCAGCTTGAGCGCCTCACGCCGGCCCTTGAAGTCGGGGATCAGAACCTCGATCGAGCAGCCGGGGTGAATCTCGCGGATGCGGCGGATGACGGCCGCGAATATGGGCGCGCCGCCGTCGGGCCGCTCGTCGCGGTTGACGCTGGTGATGACGGCGTGCTTGAGATCCATGGATTTGATGGCCTCGGCCACACGGTTGGGTTCATCCCAATCGAGCGGCGCGGGGCGGCCGTGCTTGATGTCGCAGAAGGCGCAGGTGCGGGTGCAGACATCGCCCATCATCAAGAAAGTGGCGGTGCCGCGCCCCCAACAGTCACCGATGTTGGGGCACATGGCCTCTTCGCACACGGTGTGCAGGGTCTTGGCGCGCATCAGGTCGCGCAGCCGTTCGTAGGTTTCGCCGGTGGGCGCGCGCACCTTGAGCCAGTCGGGGCGGCGCTGCGGGCGGGGCAGTTCGACCGCGTCGACCGCAATCAGCCGGTCGCGGGTCGGTTCGGTAATGGGCATACGGACTCACTCCTACTCAACGCCGGCCAGTCCGGCGCATCAACCTGCTGGAAATTGTACGCCACTCCGCCCACCAGCGGAAGGGGTGGGTTTCAACAAGGGGGGCGGTATAATTCGGCTATTAATGTCAATCGTTATGTGTAAAGGATCAAGAACATCATGAATTACCGCCGATTGGGACGCGCCGGGCTGCAAGTCAGCGAACTGTCGTTTGGAGCGTGGGTGACGTTTGGGCAGCAGGTGAGCGACAACCTGGCGCGCGACTGCATGGTGGCCGCGTTCGAGGCGGGGGTTAACTTCTTTGACAACGCCGAGGGCTACGCCAACGGCCAGGCCGAGACCGTGATGGGCAACGTGCTCAAGGAAGTCGGCTGGCCGCGCGAAGAGCTGGTGATCTCGACCAAGCTGTTCTGGGGGCAAGACAAGCCCAACGGCCAGGGCCTGAGCCACAAGCACCTGCTGGAAGGCATCAACAACTCGCTGCGGCGCTTGCAGTTGGAGTATGTGGACCTGCTGTTCTGCCACCGGCCCGACCCCAACACGCCGATTGAAGAGACCGTGCGGGCGATGGATATCATCATCAAGCAAGGCAAGGCCTTCTACTGGGGCACGAGCGAGTGGTCGGCGGCGGACATCGCGCGGGCCGACGCCATCGCGCGCCAGTACAACTTGACGCCGCCAAGCATGGAGCAGCCGCAGTACAACCTAATGGTGCGCGACCGCTTCGAGAAAGAGTATGCGCCGCTGTACCGCGACCTGGGCTACGGCACCACGATCTTTAGCCCGCTGGCGTCGGGCCTGCTGAGCGGCAAGTACAGCGACGGCATCCCGGCCGACAGCCGCGCCAATGTGGACGGCTATAGCTGGCTCAAGGACCGGGTGATCACCCCGGAGCGCATCACCAAGGTGCAGGCGCTCAAGCCGATTGCGGACGACCTGGGCTGCACGCTGGCGCAGATGGCGCTGGCCTGGTGCCTCAAGAACCCGAACGTGAGCACGGTGATCACTGGGGCCAGCCGCCCCAGCCAGGTGACCGAGAACATGAAGGCGCTGGACGTGGTCGCCAAGCTGACGTCCGAGGTGCTGGACCGCATTGAAGCGGTGGTGCAGAGCAAGCCAGAATGACCGACAGCCCGATCCAGGTGGTGGCGCTGAACGTGGGCCAGACGACGGCGGTGGTTTACCACGGCCGCGCCACGACCACGGCCGGCGACAAGCGCCCGGTGGCCGCCGCCTGGCTCGGGCCGGAGGGTTTTGACGGCGACGCGCAGGCCGACCGCCAGAACCACGGCGGGCCAGACAAGGCGGTGTGCGCCTACCCCAGCGAGCACTATCCTTACTGGCAGGCGCAGGTGGGGCGGGCGCTGGCCTTTGGCGCGTTTAGCGAGAACCTGACACTGGCCGGGCTGACTGAGAGCGAAGCGCACTTAGGCGACATTTACAGCGTGGGCGAGGCGGTGGTGCAGGTGTGCCAGCCGCGCATCCCGTGCTACAAGCTGGCCGGGCGGCTAGATTACCCCGAGGCGCCAGACCTGATCCAGGTGACCGGCAAGAGCGGGTTTTGTTTGCGCGTCCGGCAGCCGGGCCAGGTGCACACGGGTGACGCTGTGACGCTGATCGAGGCGCACCCGGCGGCGGTGAGCATTCAGTTCGTGAACGAGGTGCTGTACCGCCATAAAACCGACCGGGCGAGCTATGAGGCCATCCTGGCGGTGGACGCGGCGGCGGTGGTGCTGCGGAAGATCATCCGGCGGCAACTGCAACGGGAGCTGGCGGAGTAGCCAGAAGACACGCTTGGCAGCTAACGGGCGAGACGATGGTCTCGCCCGTTTTTTATTGCGTGGGGCGCTCGACCATGGCGCGGTCGAAGACTTTGCCGAAGGTCTCGACGACGGCGTCCATGACGGCGGGCAGCGGCGGCTCTTCGGCCAATAGGTCGGCCAGCGAGACGGCGGCGTGGTCGGGCAGTCCGCAGGCGATGATGCCGTCGAAGTAGCTCATGTCGGGGCTGACGTTGATGGCGAAGCCGTGCTGGCTGATGCCGCGCGCATCGACCTTGACGCCAATGGCGGCCAGCTTGGACGGGGCGCGGCGCGAGGCCGGCGGGCAGTGGACGCAGCGCGAGGCCACGTCGGGCTGGACCCAGACGCCGGTGAGGCCCTTCACCTGGCCGGTGACCAGGCCAAAGCGCGCGATGGCGCGGATGAGCGCTTCCTCCAGCCGGCGCACGTAGCCGACGTAATCGGCCTGGGGG
>JBBRZY010000460.1:0-4598 GCA_038252885.1 Anaerolineales bacterium
ATGACCACGCTGTGGCGGCGCGGCTGCTGCGGCCCGGCTGCTTTGGCGCAATGCTGGCCTTTGACCTCGCGGATGCGGGGCGGGGCGGGGTCTTCGCCTTTATGCAGCGGCTGACGGTGATCCAACGGCTGGCGACGCTGGCGGCCTACCCGGCGCACGCCTCGCACCGGGCGCTGACGCCCGAGCAGCGAGCCGCGCTGGGCATCGGCGACGGCTGCGTGCGGATTTCGGCCGGCATCGAAGCACTGGAAGACCTGACCGCCGATCTGGCGCAGGCGCTGGCGGTCTGAGGCGGGCGGGCCGGCCCATGCCCCGCCGCTACGCCGCGCTGCTCAGCCTCATTACCCTGGCGGGCGCGTTCCTGCGCCTGTGGCAACTGAATGCCGTGCCGCCGGGGCTGCACTATGATCTGGCGGCCACCGCGCTGCTGGGCAATGCCGTGGCCTTCGATGGCTACCGGCCGATCTTCATCTCTGCTTACACCGGGCACGAAGCCCTCTACTACTACTGGCTGGCGCTGTGGTTCCGGCTGGGCGGCTCGTCGGTGTTTACGTTGCGGCTGGCGGCGGCCATGCTGGGCGTGCTGGCGATCCCGGCCGGCTTCTTCGCTGTGCGCGAGACCATTCGCTTTGCGGACGATCGGCCCACGGGCGACCGCAGTCTGCCGCTGGCGGTGCTAGCGACGGCGCTGCTGGCGACGGCCTTCTTCCATGTGACGTTCTCGCGCTTCGGCTTTCGGGTGATCAGCGAGCCGGTGGTGCAGGCGCTGGCGCTGGGCGCTCTGCTGCGCGGGCTGCGGCAGTTGACTCGGCCACGCGGTCGCCGGCTGTTCGCGCGGCCGACGGCGTGGTTTGTGGTGGCGGGCGCGTTCACCGGGTTGGCGGCCTACACCTACCTGGCAGCGCGGCTGTTCCCGGTGCCGCTGGCGATTTTGTGGATGGCAGTGCTGGGGCAAGCCGCGCGCGCCAACCGGGCCGAGCCGGGGGCGCTGCGGCGGACATTGGCGGGCTTCGGCGCGTTCGCGGCGGCGGCGGTGGTGACGTTCGCGCCTTTGGGCGTTTACTTCTGGCAGCACCCGGAGGACTTCCTCAATCGGGCCGGGCAGGTGGTGCCGAAGGCGGGCGAGAGCGCTTTGCTGTGGGAGGGTATACGGCGCGCTCTCGAGATGCTGTTCATCAACGGCGAGCCGTACGACCGGTTCAACGTGCCGGGGATGCCGCTGTTTGGGTCGGTGCTGGGGCTGGCCTTCGTGCTGGGCTGGCTGATGACGCTGTGGCAAGTGCTTCAATGGCCCAAGCCAGGGCTGCGGGCCGGGCTGGGCTGGGCGGCTGAGGTGCTGCTGCTGGCCTGGGTGCCGCTGATGCTGCTACCGACGGCGCTGAGCGTGCACGATATTTTCCCGTCGAACGTGCGCGCATTTGGGCTGATCCCGCTGCTGTTTGTGTTTCCGGCGCGCGGGCTGCTGGGCGCGTATCGCCTGGTGCAGCAGCGCCTGCCAGGTCCGCTGATGCCGGTGGCTTACCCGCAGGCAGTGATCGCGCTGATCGTGCTGGCGCTGGGCGCGTACACGACGGCCAACACCTACTTCAACGTGTGGGCCAACCTGCCCAACCAACGCCAGAACAACGACGCCGACCTAAGCGGCATCGCGGACTATCTAAACGCGCAGACCGACCTGGACGGCACGGCGGTGTATGTGTCGTCCATCCACTACCGCCACCCCACGCTGGCCTACCTGGCGCGCGACTTTGACCAACTGCGCTGGCTCACGAGCGGCACGAGCCTGGCAGTGCCCGCGCACGGGCCGGCGCTGTATGCGCTGGCGCGCTCGGCGCCGCTGCCGGAAGCGTGGCTGGCGGGCTGGGCCGACTACCGCGTGGCCGCGCCGCTCGATGCTGACTATGTGCCAAGCTACGAAATCTATCGCTTCGCGGAGGGGCAGGCGGCGCCGCTGCCGAGCTTGACGCCGCTGGACGAGAACTTTGGCAACGTGCTGCGATTGACGGGCTACAACGTGCTCAGCGAGCCGACGCAACTGCTGGTGGATGTGCGCTGGCGGGTGGACAACCTGCCAGCAGCGGGCGACTATTTGCCCTACGTGCGCTTGGTGGACGCGGGGGGGGCGAGTTGGTCACAGAGCGGCGGCTTCAACTATCCGTCGGAGCAGTGGCAGGTGGGCGACACGCTGTTGGTGCGGCTGGCGGTGCCGCTGCCGGCGGGGCTGCCGCCGGGTGAGTACACGCTGAAGGTGGGGGTGTATTCTGAAGGGGCGGCGGCCAGTCTCCCGCGCCTGACGCCGAGTGGCGCTTACGCCGGAGACCGCGCGCCGCTGCCGGCGCTGGCGTTGGCCGGTAACCTGGGCGGCGGGCCGGAGACGCTGGGTGAGGAGCAGGCGGTGACGCCGCCCGCGACGGCGGGATTGGCCCCGGCGCTGTTGGGCTACAACGTCAACACGCCCACGCCGCGCCAGGGCGAGCGCCTGCTGCTGACACTGTTCTGGCAGGGGGGCGCGACGCAAGCGTCGTTTACCGGGCCGGTGCAGGTGTGGTTGGGGGACGCGCTCTTATATGAGGGAGACGCGGCGGGCGGCACGCTGCCGCTGGGCGCGCTGGGCCCAGGCGACGCGCTGGTGGATCGCTATGACTTGCGTGTGCCGGCCGACTTTACTGCCGGCCCCGGCGACTTGACGGTGTCGGTCGGCGGCCAAGTGGTGACGCTGACGGCGCTGAACGTGGCGGCGGTGGCGCGCGGCTATGCGCCGCCGCCGGTCGCGGTGCCGAGCGAGGCCGTTCTGACCGAGGCGGACGGCGCGCCGCTGATTGGGCTGAGCGGTTACACGCTGACGGCGGGCGCTGGCGGGGCGGCCACGACGCTGACGCTGGCGTGGCAGGCGCTGAGTGCGCCGGCTGATGACTACACGGTCTTTGTGCATGTGCTCGATGCGGCCGGGCAGACCGTGGCCCAGCGAGACGCCATGCCGCGCGCGGGCGCTTATGCCACGTCACTGTGGCAGGCGGGCGAGTATGTGAGCGACGATTATGACTTCGACTTGCCGGTGGGCGACTACACGCTGGAAGTGGGCCTGTATCTACCGGAAACCGGCGCGCGGCTGCGGCTGGCCGACGGCGCGGATGCGCTGACGCTGCCAGCGTTTAGCGTGCGCTGAGAGGGTGAGTCGAAGCGCTCCTAACGCCAGGCCCCTTGGTTGCAAGAATCCTGCGGACGGTGGGGCAGCATGATATTCAGGCCGTGATGGAGCTAAGGCCCGCGCGGCGAGCAAGCGAGGGCGAGTTCGGCCACGGGGGCGACGCGCGCTAGGCGGCGAATAACTTATGACAGTGTTTACCTTTCATTTTGCCAAGACCGAGATTGGCACAACGCTCGGGGCGCTGTGGCGCCCGCCGACCGGGCAGCAGGTCTGGGGCCTGAACCACGCGGAGTGTATGGCAAAGATGACGCTCGGGGCTCCGATCTGGTCGCCGGCCCGGATGCAGCTTCGCCATCTGACGATGTTCGCGGCGTGGGAGAGTCAGGCCGCGATCGACGAGTTTCTTGCCAATACGCGGCTGGGCCGGGCGCTGGCTACCGGCTGGCATGTGCGGATGACGTTCCTGCGCCGGTGGGGTTACGTCAGCGAGTTTGACGGACTGGCTGAAAGCGTGGGGGAACAAGATCCCGACGCGCCGGTAGTAGCGGTGACACTGGCTCGGATGAAGCTGTCACAAGTGCCGCGCTTTATTCACTGGGGCCGGCCGGTGGAAGAACTGGTGCGCGACCACCCGGGGACCACTCTGGCGATAGCGGCCATGCGGCTGCCTAACACGGTCTCGACCTTCTCGGTGTGGACCTCGCAAAGGGAAATGGTCGCGATGGTGCGGGGACAGAGCGCTGGGCCGCGACCGGAGCGGCACGCGGCGGCCATGGCCGAGCGCGAGCGCAAGGATTTTCACTTCGAGTTCACGACGCTGCGGTTCAGGCCAATCGCTGAGTATGGCAATTGGGAGGGGCGGACCCAGATTGTGCCGGCTTGAGAGCGGGGCTGACGACGCGAGCGGAAAAGTTAGAGGCACTTGCCCGGTGGTCGAGGGGCTTTCCATCGTCGGCGGGGTCGTGATAAATTAATGGATGGTCACAAAACCCATTGTCAGGGTGGCCCTGGCAGTTAGCCGCGCCCGAGTCCGTCGAGGCGGCTGAGTCTCCCTTACTTCAATTAGCCTGTAACACGCGCCTGCGCCCATGCCCTCCTTCCGCCTCTCCGGTCTCGTCGCTAGTGCCAATCGCGCCCGCGCGCAGTTGACGGCCGGGCTGACGGCTGAGCAGGGGCCGGTCTTTCGGCAGTGGGTGCTGGCGGTGCTGGCGCAGGTGGAGGCGGTGGGCCGGCAGGTGGGCCAGCAACCACGCGACTTGCCGGGGCCATCGTACCGCGCCTATCAGTTTCTGAAATCGCTGGACCTGGCGCACTTGCCCGGCCCGGTGGAGGGGGAGGCCGGGTTGGCGGCGGCCCCGCGCTTGCGCCACCTGATTAGCCTGGCGCAGCACTTTAACGAGCGCCTGGCTCCGCTGGCCGGTCTGCCGGATGAGGGCATGGACGCGCCGGC
>JBBRZY010000461.1:0-4598 GCA_038252885.1 Anaerolineales bacterium
TCTGCACAGACCGCTGGGCGGCCCATGGCGGGTGTAGACAATAGCCTGCATCAGTGCCCTGGCTGGGACCGACCCTCCGACTCTACGCGACCGTCACAATGACCTTGCCGCGCGCGTGCAGCGTTTCGAGATAGCGGATGGCCTCGGCCGTCTCACCCAACGGATAAGACTTGTCGATCACCAGCGCCACCTGGCCGCTGGCCAGCAACGCCTGAATGATCAGCAAGTCGGCCTTGGGGGTGGTGGCCATGCCCTGGAACCCGATGGCCTGGCTGCCTGCCCGCGATAGGCGCGGCCCCAGCAGCATTTGCGTGGCCATGCGCGGGAGCGACGTAAAGCCCGCGATGACACAGCGCCCCTGGGGCGTCAGCGCGCGTTTGTAATCAAACACCGACCGATTGCCGATGGCGTCATACAGCAGGTCGTACTGCTGGCCGGTGCGGGTGAAATCGGTCTGGGTATAGTCAATGACGTGGTCGGCGCCGATGGAGCGCACCAGCGCCAGGTTGCGGGTGCTGCACACGCCGGTCACCTCGGCCCCGTACGATTTAGCCAACTGCACGGCGAACATGCCCACCCCGCTCGAAGCACCGTTGACCAGCACCGACTCCCCGGCCTGCAAGTGGCCCTTGTCACGCAGGCCCTGTAGCGCGGTGAAGCCCACCACTGGGCTGGCGGCGGCGGCCGCAAACGAGATGTTGGCCGGCTTGAGCACCAGCTTGGTCGCGCGCGCGAGGGCGTACTCGGCGAAGGCCCCCGCGCCCACCCCGAACACTTCGTCACCGGGCTTGAACTCGGTGACGTGCTCCCCCACCGCCGCGACCGTTCCGGCCAGGTCGCTGCCCAGCCGCCCGTCTTTGGGCTTGAGCCATCCGCCCGACATGCGAGCGATGATCGGCGCGCCGCGCATGGCGTGCCAATCCAGTGGGTTGGCCGACGCGGCGTGCACCTTCACCACTAGCTGGTCGGCGTTAGGTGTCGGCCGGTCCACGTCGATGAATTGCAGCACGTCGGGTGAACCGTAGCGGTTAAATCGAATGGCTTTCATGTTTTAGCTCCCCAGGGGTGCCGCCGCAGACTTGGCGGCTGGGCCAATCGGCGCCGGCCCGACCGAGATCAGCGGCAGACCCAGATCGCGCACTTTCTTGAGCAAGCCGTGCAGCGCGGCCTGATCGACCACCGGGCCGGTTAGCACGGTCTCGCCGTTGTCGGCCAGCGTGACAGCCAGGCCCCCAAACCAGTCGCCCCATTGGCCGTCCAGGTGGCCCTTGACCCGGACCTGGTAGACCAGCGGCTGATTGGGCTCGATTGTCCGGCCGGTTGGGTTTGACACGCGCAGACACTCGCTACTATTTGCTCGGGCCGACCTTGGTGCCAGCCCACCGTCGGCGCGATGCGCGCGACAGTCAAGAGTATGTCAGCCAGGCCGGCTTGCGCCAAGCTACTTAAGTATGGTTTGGGGGTATGGCCCTGAAACGGCCGGGGAGGGGGCTACAGCAGGCCCAGCGCGCGGGCGCGGGCCACGGCTTCGGTGCGGCGCTGGACCTGGAGCTTGCCGAAGATTTCGCGGTTGTGGCCTTTGACCGTGCTCAGCGCCAGGAAAAGCTGCGCGCTGATCTCGCCGTTCGAGCGCCCCTGCGCCATCAGCCGGAGCACTTCTAGCTCGCGCGGGCTGAGCGGCTCGACCAGCGGCTCGGCGGTTAGGGGCTGCGGCGGTTGGCCTGCGTCGGGCGGCGCCTCGACGGCCAGGGCGGCCAGCAGTCTGGCGCAATAGTCGGGCCGGAGGCCCTGCGCACCGGCGGCGGATAGCAACTGCGCCATCGGCGGGCCTTCATCCACAAAGGTGCGGATGAAACCGCCCGGCTCGGCCAGCGCCAGGGCCTCGCCCACGGCGTGCAGCGCCTGGGCTGGGTCGCCGCCCGCCTGGTGGGCGAGCGCTTGCAGCAGCCACACCTTGAGCACCTCATCCTGCCAACCGCGGGCCGCCACGAAAGCGCGCCACTGCTCCAGCGCAGCCAGCGCGGCGGCTGGGTCGCCCTGTGCCAGGTGCACGTGGGCCTGAAGTAAGGGCAGCTTGTAGGTCTCGGCCAATTGCGCGGCGGCGGCGACGTGGCCCTGGCGCAGCAGCACCAGCCCGTGCGCGGCGGCCACCTCCGGCAGGCGGAACATAAAGTTCTGCTCGCGCGCCGACTGCTCGGACTGGGCCAGCAGCGCCGCCGCGCCGGCCAGGTCACCGCGGGCCAGCTTCACGCGGCCCAGAAATACCTCGCACAGAATGTAGCGGTCGATCACGCGGTCGTACTGGCGCGCCAGGTGCAGGCTCTGCCGCCCGTGCTGCTCGGCCGCCTCCAGGTCGTTCCATTCATACAGCACACGGGCCAGGCCCAAATGCACTTCGTAGATGATCTGGAGCGGCTGGTCGCCGGCCAATTGCAGCAGACGGCGCCAGGTCTCGGCCGCCGGGTAGAACTGGTTGTCGCCCTCCTGAATGATGGCCAGGCCAATGGTCGCCAGGATGGTAGTGAAGATGTCGCCGGCCGGCTGGGCGAGCGCGACGGCCGCTAGCAGCGCCTGGCGGGCGGGCACGCGGTCGCCCCGGAATAAGTAGGCGTAGCCCAGCGTCCAGTGCGCGTTGGCGCGCAGCGTGACATTGGTGAGGGGCAGATACTCGAGCGCGCGGTGCGACTGGGCCAGCATGACCTCAGGCTGATAGCGGGTGAGCGCCAGCACGGCCCGTGCGGCGGCGATGCGCCCAGTGAGCAGGCGCGTCTTATCGTCGGCCGGCATGGAGGCCAGGCCGGCTTCGGCCGCGTTGAGTTTCTCGTCCACGCCGGTCGTGTGGCCGTTCACCAGTTGGAGCGAGGCGTAGCGCCACCACAGCGACGGCCGGGCACTCATCACCGCGACCGGCAGCGACCCCAGCCAGTCGATGATCGCCACCACCGCGCCGCGGAAGTGCAGCGGGATGCCGCGGCCCTCGATCAGGCGCTCGGCGCGGTCGATGTCGTTGGCGGCGGCGGCGTGGTGAAAGGCCTCGATGTCCAGGCCGTTGTCTTCATACCACTGGCTGGCGCGCAGGTGCAGCTCGGTCACGCGGCCGGCGGCCTCGCCCGGCGTGGCGAAGCTCTGCGGCAGGCGCTGGCGCAGCAGTTCGGCAAACAGGTGGTGGTAGCGATACCAGCGCCGCTCGTTGTCGAGCGGGATGATGAACAGGTTGGCGCGCTCGATGTAGGCGAGGGTGGCCTGCCCAGACGCGGGCGCGGCCAGCAGCAGGGCGTCGCACAGCGGGCCGCACAGCCGCTCCAGGATCGAGGTGCTCAGCAAGAAGGTCTGCACCTCGGCCGACTGCTGGTGCAGCACTTCTTCCACCAGATAGTCGAGCACGAAGTGGTGGCTGCCGGAGAAAGCCCGGATGAAACTTGCGGCGTCCGCCGCATGGCCCGGCCAGGACATTGGCCCTCGTAGGGCGAGCGCGGCCAATTGCAGACCGGCAATCCAGCCTTCGGTGCGGGCTTCGAGGGCGGCGATGTCGGCGGCCGCGAGCCGCAAGCCCATGCCGGCGTTGAGAAAATCAGCGGCTTCGGCGGCGGTGAAGCGCAGATCGGCGGCGCGCAGTTCGGTCAGGCGGCCCCGCGCGCGCAGCCGGGCCAGGGGCAGGTCGGGGTCCTCGCGCGTGGCGAGGACGAGATGCAGTTGCGGCGGCAGATGGTCGAGCAGGAAGGTCAGCGCCTGGTTCACGGGCGCGGCCTCGATCACGTGGTAGTCGTCGAGCACGAGCACGACCGGCGCGGGCAGGGCGGTGAGGTCGTTCAGCACGACGGTCAGGATCGATTCGATGGCCGGCGCCTGCGGGGCTTGCAGCACGGCCAGCACCCCGGCCCCCACGGACGGCGCAATCGTTTGCAGGGCGGCGATCAGGTAGGTGAGAAAGCGCGCGGGGTCGTTATCGCCGGCGTCGAGCGACAACCAGGCGGTGCGCACCGGGGGGGCCAGCTGGGCCGCGCCGGCGACCCATTCGCCGACCAGCGTGGTCTTGCCGAAACCGGCCGGGGCCGAGATCAGGGTCAGGCCGGGCTCGCGGCCGGAAGGCAGGTTCTCGTTGAGGCGCACGATCAGCCGAGGGCGCGCGACGACGTTCTTGCGCGCGAGGGGGGCATACAGCTTGGTGGCTAAGACCGGCGGCGGCATGGCTCAATTATAGTGTGGCCCCGCACGGCTGCACAGGAAAGTCACATCGGTGCCTCCGGGTTGTTTGTCCGTAGTGCTGCGTATGCGCAAGCGAATAGGTTGGCCTTTATGCTCAACAACTACCAGTAGTACGCTCCGCTAGCGACTTGAAGCCCTGTAAGCGTTTAGCTAGCCGATTGATCTGTGGCTTCAATTCGCCTGCCCCAAACTTCCCCCGCGAGAATTGGCCCTGGCGCAAACCAGTGCTCGTGGCGATATCTGTCCCAGTTCCACATGTGCATGCTCAGGCCCGATCGGAGATAAATATTGTGACCCGCCGCAATTGGAGCAGGTATTTCTTCGAATGAGTGCAATAGGGCGCTGCCGAGAGCCTCTAAGCTATCAAACATATCACCTGCTACAAAGGCGAA
>JBBRZY010000462.1:0-4596 GCA_038252885.1 Anaerolineales bacterium
GGCCAACTCGCCAGCGAGTTGGCCCATGCTATCTCTTCGCGCAGAAGCCCGCGTAGCGCCGCCGTTCGGCCTGTCGCAGCCGTGTGCCAGCGCCGACGAAAAAAGAGCATGGGCCAACTCGCTGGCGAGTTGGCCCATGCTCTTTTTTCGATATTTGGTCGGTTCGGCCGATCTCAAGCGCCCATCCTGCGCTGAGCCGGCCCGCAGACGTTGACCCGACTCCTGCCAACTGTTAACCCTCTACCGCCGCCCGCCGCTCGCCAGCGCCACCCCCGCCGCCACCAGCAGCCCCACTGCCACCAGCCCCGCCCCGGCCAGCGCCGCCAGCAGCAGCCCGGCCCACTGCGGCCCGCCGCCCACCAGCAGCACACTCAGGGCGTTCTGCGCCCGCACCACTTGCTCGGGCGTCGCCAGCACCCGCACCAGCAGCAGCCCCAGCCCCACCATCGCCGCGCCCAGCCCCACCAGCGCAAAGTCGAGCCAGCTTAACCGGAAGCGCGGCCGGGCCGGGTAGCCCCGCACCCGCGCCAGCACCGCCCGCGCCAGGCCCGGTGGCGTGGGCCGCAGCGGATAAGCGCGCAAGGCCTCGTCCAGCGTGGCCTCGGGATCAATCGGGCGGGGGGGCAGCGGTGTCTTCATACCAACTCCAACGCTTCGGCGTAGGCGCGCAGCGCGACCTTCAGCCTGGCCCGCGCGCGGTGCAGTCCGGTCTTCACGGTCCCCAGCGGCAAGCTGGTCACCATCGCAATTTCCTCATACGGCAAGCCCTGCTGAAAGCGCAGCAGCAGCAGCATGCGGTAGCTCTCTGGCAGGCGGTCCATGGCTTCATATAGATGCGCGCGCTGCTCGGCATGCTCGACTTCCAGCGCCGGGTCGGTCTGCGCGGCGTCGGGCCACTCGGCCAGGTCGGGGTCGCCCAGCGCCGTTAGCTCGCGCCGCAGCCGAGGCAGGCGGTTATAGCACAAGTTGGTCACGATGCGGTACAGCCACGTGCGAAACTGGGCCTGCGCCCGGAAGTTGGGCAGCGCCAACCAGGCGCGCACAAAGGCTTCCTGGGCCAGGTCTTCGGCCTCGTGCGGGTCGTCGAGCGCGCGCCAGGCCAGATTGTAGACGAATTGCTGGTGCGCGAGCACCAAGGCCCCAAAGGCCTCCGTGTCGCCCGCCTGCGCCCGCCGTACCAGTTCGCTATCGGTATCGTCCTTCATGTGCTCCTACAGCTTAGACCGAAGTGCCGCCAAATGGTTTCACCAAGTTTGCCTGAAACCTTTGCCGGGTGGCCCGGTCTAAGTTAGTACAACCGCTCAACATAGGTAAACCCGATGCGAAGAAAATGGTTCATTGTTATCCCCCTGGTCGCGACCGAGTTGCTGCTGTGCGCCGGCATCCTGGTCATCTCTTGGGGCGGCGTGCGCTGGGTGCAGGCCAGCGGCCTGCGCCTCAACGCCTTTGGGTCCGACACCGTCTCGGCCACGGCCGACGAGGCCCAAACGCTGCCCGTCAGCGGGCCGGCCACCCTCCAGCTCGACAACGCCGCCGGGGCTGTCACTGTCACCGGCGGCGTGGGCAGCGCGGTCGTCATCAGCGCCCACAAGACCGCGTGGGGCGCCACCCAGGCCGAGGCCGAGGCGGCGCTGGCCGACCTCAAGATCACCGTGACCCAGACCGGCGACACCATCACCATCCAGGTGGTGCAGCCGGCGGAAGTGACCGTCATCGGCGAGCAGCGCAGCGACAGCGTGGACTTCACCATCACCGTGCCGGCCGACACCGCCCTCACCCTGCACACCGGCTTCGGTGACGTAACGGCCGGCGGCGTGACGCGTGGCGTAGACCTGAGCGCCAGCGCCGGCGACGTGTCGGCCGCCGACGTGGCCGGGGGGGTGGCGCTGCACTCCGACTTTGGCCGCGTGACGCTTGAACGCGCCGAGGCCGACACGGTCTCGGCCACCTCCAGCAGCGGCGGGGTGCGGCTCAGCGACGTGCAGGCCACGGGCGCGGTGACGCTCGACACCGACTTCGGCGACGTGCACTTTGAAGACGGCGCCGCCGAGCGCCTGACCGCCACCACCAGCAGCGGCGCGGTGACGCTGCGCGACCTGAGCGTGGCCGGCGCGGTCGAGGCCAAATCTAGCTTCGGCAGCCTGACGGTGGTGCGCGTGGTGGCCGGCGGCGGCTACGACCTAGACACCAGCAGCGGCGGGGTGACGCTCAGCGGCGCGACCGGCCGCGTGGTCATCGAGAGCGGCTTCGGCGACGTCAGCATCACCGACGCCACCGACGTGACGCTCGCCGTGCACTCCAGCAGCGGCCAGTTGAGCTTCGCCGGCACGCTCGGGGCCGGGCCGCACAGCCTGCGCACCAACTTTGGCGACGTGGTGCTCAAGCTGCCGGCTGACACGGAGGCGACGCTCGACTTGGACACCAATTTCGGCAGCTTGCATTCCGACCTGCCCGTCACCCTCAGCGGCGCGGCCGACGCCACCCACTGGCAGGGCACCCTCGGCGGCGGCGGCCCGCGCCTGACCGTCCACACTTCATCTGGTAGCATTCGTATCGAGACCCTTGCGGCTTAGGAGCCACTACTCATGGAAGAGATTCTGATCCCGTGCGCTGGTTTTCTGTTGTTTGGGCTGTTGCTGTTCGGCTTCGTGGCGCTCATGCGCTACATCAGCTTTCGCGAGACCCTGGCGCTGGCCGACCGGGGGCTGGTGCGCGGTGACCGGCGCGGCGCCGACGGCAAAGACACGCTGCGCTGGGGCATTGTGACCACGGCCGTGGGGCTGGCGCTGTGCCTCGGGCTGTACCCCATCGGCCTGGGCGGCAGCTCCCGCTTCTTCCTGGGCCTAGGCCCGTGGATGCTGGCCGGGCTGCTGCCCATGTTCTTCGGCATTGGGCTGATCCTGATCTACGTCTTTACCCGCGACGAGAACGGCCACCAGTCCACGCCGCCGGCGCGGCCCCCCGTCGTCGCCGACGTGACGGCCGAAGTGCCCGACCGACCGCGCGAGTAGGCGAGGCGCGGAGCGCCGGTGAGTGTGGCTGTCGCCGTTTGCGAGTGCGCTTTGCGAATGTCAGCGAATAACGAGCCACGGGTCACACGCATGCGTGTGACCCGTGGCTCGTTTTCGGTCGGGCCGGTCGATTTCAAGTGCCTTTGCGGCGCTGAGCCAGCCCGCCTCAGTTGGGCGCTCGCCCCACCGCCGCCTATCCGTTACATCCGTTTTGGGCGAAGCCCCATCCGTTGCCACGGATGGGGAATTAAGCTCTTGACCGCACCGCCAATCCTGTTAGAGTCTAGTTGACGTCGTTTGTGCATTTTGTAACTACAAGCCGCGCACCGCGCGTTCGACCGGGGGCAGTGCCTGCCATGGCTGACAATCTCTTACTGGCAACCGAGACCGGCCTGGTCGTCGCCGAACGGGCGGGGGGCGAATGGCGCGCAGTGCGCCGGGCGCTGGCCGGCCAACACCTCACCAGCGTCATCGCGCGCGAAGGCGTCATCCTCGTCGGCAGCCGGAGCGGCGTGCAGCGCTCCGACGACCTGGGCCACACCTGGCGGCCGGCCAACACCGGCCTCACCCAGCCCTACGTCCGCTGGCTGGCCTATCACCCTGACCATTCCGATTTTGAGCTGGCCGGCACCGAGCCGGCGGGCATTTACGTCTCGCGCGACGGCGCGGCCAGTTGGCGCGCCTGCCCCGAAGTCGCCGCGCTGCGCGACCAGCACGGCTGGTTCCTGCCCTACTCGCCCGGCGCGGGCTGCGTGCGCGGCTTTGCCTTTCACGGCGACCGGGCCTACGCCGCCGTGGAAGTGGGCGGCGTGCTGCGCTCCGACGACCAGGCGCGCACCTGGCAGCTTGTGGCCGGCAGCGACGGCAACCCCGACCTGGGCGGCCCGCCCGAGCCGTTGGTCTACCCCGACATTCATGCGTTGGTCGTGCCCAGCGGCCGGCCCGACACCGTGCTGGCGGCCACCGGCGGCGGCTTCTACCGCACCGACGACGGCGGCGCGACCTGGGCGCTGCTGGTGGATTGCTATGTGCGCGCCGTGTGGGTGGACCCGGCCGACGCCGACCACCTTCTGCTCGCGCCGGCCGAAGACGTGGGTGTGCGCGGCACGGTCACGGTCAGCCGCGACGGCGGGCAGACCTGGCAGCCGGCCGCTGCCGGGCTGGCCGTGCCCTGGCCGGAAGACATGGTCGAGCGCTTCGTTCCGGCCGGCGGCGACCTGCTGGCCGTACTGGCCGGGGGGCAGGCGTTCATCAGCCCCGCCTCGGGCAATACCGGCTGGCAGTGGCAGCCGCTGCTGCCCGAGGCCGGCCACATCACTGCCGCCTGGCTTCTCACTGATTAAGTTAGCTGCTCGCGAACCGCAACTCACCGCCGACCGTCTGCGTACTGATAACCAATGGCAACCGCAAACCCGCTCGTTCACGTTGACAACGTCATTAAGGACTTCCAAGGCCCGGCCGGGGTCATCCATGTGCTCAAGAGCGTCACCCTAGAGGTGAACGAAGGCGAGTTCGTGGGCGTGCGCGGCCCCAGCGGCTCGGGCAAATCTACTTTGATCAACATGATCACCGGCATCGACCGGCC
>JBBRZY010000463.1:0-4594 GCA_038252885.1 Anaerolineales bacterium
GGCCGCAGCGGGTGATGGCGATGGGCGGCCATTTGAGCGATCTCGCCATCGAGGTCGAGGACGTAGCCAGCGTGCTGCTAGAGTGCCAGGCCGGTGAGACCCATTTTCCGGTTCACCTGCACTTAGACTACATCCAGCGGCCGCCCCGGCGCGGCTGCCAAATCATCGGTGAGGCCGGCCGGCTGGAAATCGACCTGGCCGCGACCACCCTGCGCGCCTTTTGGAATGGCGTCGGCCAACCTGAACTGCATGAGTTCCCCGACTTTCAACGCAACCAACTCTTCTTGGACGAAGTGCAGCACTTCCTGGCCTGCCTGCGCGGCGAGGCCGAACCCGTGGTGAGCCTGCGCGACGGCGTGGTCAGCCTGCAAGTGGCGCTGGCTATTCGCCAGTCGCTGGCGCAGGGGCAAGTGGTGCCAGTGGACTATGCCCATGCCCGCTGATGTCTTAGCGCTCATCCCAGCGCGCGGCGGCTCCAAAAGCATCCCGCGCAAGAACTTGCTGCTGCTGGCCGGCAAGCCGCTGGTAGCCTATACCATCGAGCAGGCCCGCGCCTCGCGCTTCATCACCCGCGTCATCGTTTCAACCGACGACGAGGAGATCGCGGCCGTCAGCCGCGCGTTTGGCGCCGAGACGCCGTTTCTGCGCCCGGCCGAGTACGCCCAAGACCGCTCACTCGACCTGGAAGTGTTTCAGCACGCCCTGACCTGGCTGGAGGCGCACGAACAATACCGGCCCGAGGTGGTGGTGCATCTGCGCCCAACCGGGCCAGTGCGCCAGGTATCCACCATCGATGGGGCGATTGAAACATTGCTGGCCCACCCCGAAGCCGATGCACTGCGCTCGGTCAGCCCGCCGACCCAGACGCCCTACAAGATGTGGCGGATCGAGGCCGGCTACCTGCGCCCCTTGCTAGAATTAGAAGGTGTGGCCGAGCCGCACTGCCAGCCGCGCCAGCAGTTGCCGACGGTCTATTGGCAGAATGGCTCTGTGGATATCATTCGGCCGCGCGCGATCTTAGAGCAGGGGCTGATGGCCGGGCGCGTGACGCTGCCCTTCATCGTGGATGAACCGATCCACGAGATTGACTATGTAGACGGGCTGCCGGCGGTCGAAGAAGCCCTGCGCCGGATGCAGCGCGGCGAAGCGCTAGAGTCGCCGCCGAGCGAGCTGCGCCATTCCGTATGACAACCGATCTGTTTGACCTCAAGGGCGCGCTGGCCGTCATCACCGGCGGGGCCGGGTTGCTCGGCGTGCAGCACGCCGAGGCCATCGCGCGCGCGGGCGGCGTGCCGGTGCTGGCCGACCTGAACGGCGCGGCGGCCCGGCAGCAGGCCGAGCAGTTGACGGCGCGCCTGGGCCGCCCCGCGCACGGGGTGCAGGCCGATATCACCCAACCCGCGGCTGTCGAGGCGCTGGCGGCCGACCTGGAGGCCCGCCTTGGCCCCGTGGGCATCCTGATCAACAACGCCGCCAACAACCCCAAGGCCGAGGCCCCGGGCGTGCCGTGGTCGCGGCTGGAACACTTTAGCCTCGACCAGTGGCAGGCCGATCTGGGCGTGGGGCTGACGGGCGCGTTCCTGTGCAGCCAGGTTTTTGGCACGCGCATGGCCGCGCGCGGCCAGGGCGTGATCTTGAACATCGCCTCCGACCTGGCCCTCATCGGCCCCGATCAGCGGCTCTACCGCCAGCCGGGCCTGCCCGACGATCAGCAGCCGGTGAAGCCCGTCACCTATTCGGTGGTCAAGGCCGGGTTGGTGGGGCTAACGCGCTACCTGGCGACCTATTGGGCCGACCGGGGCGTGCGGGTGAATGCGCTCTCGCCGGGCGGTGTGTATAACGGGCAGCCCGAGGCCTTCGTGCAGAAGCTCAGCCAGCTCATCCCGCTGGGTCGCATGGCCCACCTCAACGAGTATCAGGGCGCCGTCATTTTCCTGTGCTCAGACGCGTCGAGCTATATGACCGGCGCGAACCTCAGCCTGGACGGCGGGCGCACGGCCTGGTAGGCTGACAGCCGCATGACCGAAAAAAGTGCTCTCCGGCACCAACTGCGCCGCCTCAAGCGGCTTATGTTGCGCCCCCTCGCCAAGTGGCGCGCCCGACCGGCCCGGCTCGACCCCCACCGGCCGCGCGAACTCACTAAATACAAAGAATACTTCGTTGAGAGCGGCGAATACTTCCTGGCCTTCCTGCGCCGCTGCCGCATACCCCAACCCGCCAGCGCCCGGCCCCCCATTGGCGTGGTGGTCATGCCGTGGGTGAGCACCCCCATGCCGTGGTACCAGATCGCCCTCGGGCTGGGCCTGCTGCGCCGGGGCCGGCCGGTGATCTTCATTTGGGACGACGCGCCCTACCCTACCCACGACCTGGCGCTGCAGAATACGTGGATTGGCAAATGCCTAGACTTGCTGGCCCGGCGGGGAGCCCAGGTCGTCAAGCTCAGCGCGTACGGCGAGGCCGTCGCCGCCCCGAGCGACCGCGAACAGACGGAGGGGCTGGCCCAGGCCAACCTGCTGTGGCTAACGCGCGCGCGCCAGCCCACCGCGGCCGATTTGCTTACGGCCGATGCCAGTCACGCTTGCCTGAGCCGCACCCTGCCCCAGGTTCGCAACCTGCTGCAAACCGTCAAGCTGGGCGCGCTGCTGGTGCCCGGCGGCGTGATTAACACCAGTGGCCTGTACTTGCTGGCAGGGCGCCAGGCGGGTCTGCGGGTGGCCACTGTAGACGCCGACTTTGGGGTGGCGCAAATTTGCACCGACGGCATTGCAGCCCAGGTGGCCGACCTGCCGCGCGCCTTTGCCGCCCTGTGGGGCGGCGCGCCGGCGATGCTGAACGAGGCCATGGATCAAGGCCGCGCCGAGCTACAGCTGCGGCGCAGCGGGCGCGATCGGGCCGGGTTTCAGGTGGTGAGCGATGCCCGCGCAGCAGCCGACGGCAGTGAAGTCCTCATCCCACTGAATGTAGAGTGGGACGCGTCCGCCTTGGGCCGCCATGCGATCTTTGCCGATACGGCCGACTGGGTGACGGCCACGGTGGCGTTTGTGCTGGAACACAGCGCGCTGCGGGTGGCCGTGCGCGCCCACCCGTCTGAACGGCACCCGCTCCAGAGCAGCCAAATGAACTTGGCCGCCATTGTCCAGAGCCGCCTGGGTGAGAATGCGCGCGTGCGCTTCATCCGCGCGGACGAGCTGGTGAATAGCTATGACCTGCTAGCCACCGCGCGGCTGGTGCTGCCGTTTGTCTCGACCATCGGGATCGAAGCCGCCGCCCTGGGTAAGACCGTCATCGTCTCGGGTAACAGCCACTATTCTGGGCTGGGCTTTGTCTGGTCAGCGGCCTCGCGCGCGGAGTATTTTGAGTTGCTGCGGCGCGGGCTGGCCGGTGAACTGCCCCTCAAGCCAGATCAGGTTGAAAAAGCCTGGCTGTGCTTTTACCTGACGGCTGTGTGCTATCGCGTGTGGACCAAGTTCACCCCGCAACCCCCCGATTTCTGGCATTGGTGCGGACTCCGGCCCATGGCGTTGTACGCCGAACCAGCCACGCAGCACATCCTAACGGCCATTGACGATAATATCCCCATAGCGCTGGTCCGCCATCGCTGGCGAACACAGGCCGCCGCCCCAGCCGCGGCCAAGCGGGCCAGCGCACAGTTGAAAGGTAAATGATGTTAGCTCGGATCAGACGAAAGGCCGCGCGGATGCTGTGGCTTCCGCCGCCCGCCCCGCCCGCGGCGGGCTACTACGTCAACAAGTTTCTGCGAGAAGCGTATGGCACGGATGCCCAGTTGGCAGCCGGCCTGCAAGACCACCTTTCGTCGACGCCGACGCGCCCAGAAGTGCTTGAGCGACTGCTGCGGGCCTGGCGGGCCATGCAGCCGGGCGCCGCCCAGGCGCCGGCGGCGTACCAAGTAGGCGGCGAGTGGAGGGCAATTGTCGCTGAGGCCTTCCGGCCGCTGATCACCGCGCTCGACGGCGGCGACCAGGCGGCGCTCGATCAGCTGCTCCGGAACTTCTTTCGACACTTCGGCGACTTTTTCGGCGAGCCGTCAGACTTCAATCTGGCGGCCCATAAGCGCGCGCGCATCGAGCAATTTCAGTTGTACACCGCGCGCTGGATTGATCTATTTGGCGAGGCCGCGCTGTCCGAGACGGCCGTACCACTCATCAGCAACCCCATGGGCTTCCTCATCGGCGGCAACCTGCACACCTCCGACGGGCTGCGCCACAACTTCTATGCGCGCCGGATGGCGGACCTGGCGGATGACCTGATCGATCCGGTCGTGTGCGAGGTGGGCGGCGGTTTCGGCGGCTTCGCCCGGCAACTGCTGAGCCGGCCGGGGTCGAATTTCAGATACCTTGACTACGATCTCCCGGTGACTTGCATCATCAGCGCCTACTATCTGCTCACCGCCCTGCCCCACCAGCGCCTGCGGCTGTTCGGCGAAGTGGACGATCTGGCCGAGCCCCTGCGCGACGCCGACATCGCCATCCTGCCTAATTTTGCGCTGCCCCGCCTGCGCGACCTGAGCGTTGATATCTGTTTCAACACGTGCAGTTTTGCCGAAATGGACGCCTCGACCGTGCAAGAGTACACC
>JBBRZY010000464.1:0-4586 GCA_038252885.1 Anaerolineales bacterium
GTCGGGCGTCAGCGTGCCGGTCAGCACCTCGCGCGCGCCGGCGTTGTTCTGGTTGACCCACACGATCCGGCCGTCCCCCCAAATTTGCACCGCCGGCACATAGTTCTGCGCCACCGCCATCGGCACCAGCCCGCAGCAGAAGCTGGCCCGCACGATCAGCGCCGTGGGGTCAGGGTCCCAGGCCACGGCGGGGCGCGGCCCCAGGAGCGTGTTGCAGGCCAGCCCGGCCAGTAGCAGCGCGGCGGCGGCCAGCCACAACGCCGGCGGCGTGCGCGGTTTAGTTGTCGCTAACATTGACGATCACAATCTCCGCGGTGCCGCTGCCCCAACTGGCCGGGCCGGGCGAGCAGCAGGGCGAAGATGAACAGCCGGGGCCAGCGGTAAGGGCGCATGAAGTGATTGTAGTCGAACGCGGCCAGGGCGAAAGTGCGGCGGCGGGCCGGGTCAACGTACACGGTCGCAGTTACATTTCTTGTCGTCACATTCGCATCCCACCGTATTGCGCCAACCCGCTACCGCGCCTTGCGTCCGCCGCGCCAGAGCACGACGCCGAACAGCAGCGCCACGCTCACCGCGCCCAGGCCCACCCACAGCGCCACGACGGCGGCGGAAGGCCCAGCGGCCGGCGGCACATAGGGGTCGGCATTCGCGCCGGAGGGCGGCAGGGTCGCCACCTGCGCGATCGGCGTGCCGGCCACTACCGGCGTTGCCTGCGGCCCAACGGCCGTGGCGGTTGGCGGCACGACGGTGGGGCCGACCACGATCTCCGAGGTGACCTCGTAGGCGGTGCCGTCGGCGGCCAGGGCAATCACCTGCGGGCCGAGGGCGAAGCCGGCCGCCAGCTCAGGGCGCGCGTCCAGCAGCGCAAAGTAAGCCTCGCTGGCGAAGGTGACGGGCACGGCTGCGGCGCGCGTGGCGTCGTAGGCGGTGTCGATCCAGGTGTCGGCGCGGAACAGGTAAGTGCGGCTGCCCACGATGCGAACGAACTGGGCCGCCTGCGCGTCGAGCGGCGCGGGCGCTTCGGCGGCGGCCAGGGCCGACTGGTCGGAGGCTGTATCCACCGCCGCCCCGCCGGAGGTCGGCGCATCGGTGCCGGCGGCCTCAGCGTAGGCCTCGTTCGCCAGCGCGTCGCGGCCGTCTTCGGTCAGCACATCAAACTCGCTGTCCTTCACCAGATACGACGTGTAGGGCGTCACGATGCCGAAGCGGATGCTCAGGCCGACGATCGAGTCGATCAGTTCCTGGTTCTCGCCGTGCAGGCGAATCTGGTTGAGCAGGTGGCCGACGCGGCGCGTGGCCCACAGGCGCGGGATAAAGGCGGTCGCGCCCAGGGCCGGGTCGCCCGGCGCGGCGAAGGCCTGGTCGGGGTAGGTGAAGCTGCGCGGCTGGCCGTTGACGGTGCCGCTGAGTTTGACCGTGACCGGCCCGCTGCCGGTGTAGCGCCCGCTGACGACCAACTGGCTGCCGATGAACAGGTCGGGCAGCGGGAAGGGGTAGACATCGCTGAGGGTCACGCCGTTCACGCTCAGGGTCAGGTCGGCCAACACCGGCGTGCTGACCTTGGCGTAGAAGCCGGAAACGGCCTCGTCGAGGCGGGCGCCGGGGCGCACATAGCTGCTGGCCCCGTGGTGGGCCTCCACCAGGCTGTCGAGCAAGAAGGTGTCCACGTCGTCGCCGACGCCAAAGGCGAACAGGCGCACGTTGGCGGGCGCGGCCTGCGCCACCTGGTCGAGGATCGCGCCGCTGTCCACCACGCCTTCGGTGGCGAGGCCGTCGGTCAAGAAGATCAGGATGGTAGGGCGGGTGCTGCCTGACGGCACGGCGGCCAGGGCTTCGAGCAGCGCCAGGTTGATGTTGGTGCCGCCCTCGGCCCGCAGCGCGCGCACCCACTGGCTGGCCGCGCCGGCCTGTGAGGCGGGCTGCAAGCCGCCGGCGTAGGTGTTCAGGCCGGTGCTGAAGGCCACCAGCGCAAAGCGGTCTTCGGCGTTGAGGTGGGTCAGCACATAGTCCACCGCGTCCTGCGCCTGGGCGAACTTCTCGCCGTCCATCGAGCCAGACTGGTCGAGCACGACAATCACGTCTTTGGCGACCACCTGCGTCACGTCAACGTCGAGGCGCGGGGCGGCCAGCAGCAGAAAGTAGCCCTCGCCGGTGGCCGGGTCTTGGTAGGTGAGCGTGTTCAGGCCGATGTCGTCCGGCGAGACGGAGTAGTACAAATCAAAGTCGGTGTCGGGCGTGACGGCGCTGGCCTCGTAGCCGGCGGTGAAGCGAAAGGCGCCGTCGCGCGCCACAGCGATGGGGTGCGAGGGCGAGTAGATGGCGCGCACGGCCTCGGCCGAGACCACGTTGACCGAGACGCTCACCTGCTCCAGCGGCAGAGCGGAGAATTTCTCGGTGTTGAGCGGATAGCGATAGTGCACCAGGCCGTTCTCAGCCGGCAGCACCTGGGTGTATTCCAACTGCACCCGGCGCGTGGCTCCGGCCTCGATCGGGAAGATGTTGGCCTGCACCGCGCCGCGCCCGGCGTATTCGAGCAGGGCCGGGTCTTTTAGCTGGCGCACGATGTCGTCGTAGACCTGACGCGCTTCTTGAGCCGAGAGAATTTTTCCGGCCACGCGCGCGCCGTCCACCCACATGGCGAAGTCGGTGACGAGCGCGCCCTCGGGCAGCGGGAACAGGTAGGTGCCTTCGACGGTGAAGTCGTAGTCGTTGCGGAAGAGCTGATCGACATGTGTGACCGCGACCTGATGGTCAATAGTGACGGTGACGTGATGGTATTCGATGGCGAGCGGGAACAGGGGGCGGGGGTTGGGCGGCGGCGGGCAAGGCCCCTCGAAGGGGCACGGCGGCGGCGGGTCGATGATCACCCCATCAGCGGCGGCGACGTGCGGGAGCAGCAAACACAGCAGAGCCAGCACACTGGCCAGGCGTAGACGGAACATGGGGCACCTCCGAGTCGGCGGCAACGGCGGGATAACGGCTTGTGTGCATAGACGCCGGCCAGTGGGTGGTAGTTCCGGGCGCGCACGAAGTGGGGACTCGGGGGACTGAAGGGACTCGGGGGCGGCTCATCGCACAAGGGGAAGGTTAGATTTGTTGTCGGTCTAATGCGCGCGCCGTGTGCCTTCATCGCCTGAGTCCCCCGCCGTACGCGCGCCGTGTGCCTTCATCGCCCGAGTCCCCCGCCCTACGCGCGCCGTGTGCCTTCATCGCCTGAGTCCCCCGCCCTACGCGCGCCGTGTGCCTTCATCGCCCGAGTCCCCCGCCCTGCGCGGCCGTTAACATTCCGCCCACGCCATGCGGTATAATCCTGCTCACCCGACCACGCGCCCGGCGTGGTCGTTTTGGGTTGATTTGAGGCACTGACGTGTTAGACAAAATCGCGGGCATCGAAGCCCGTTACGAAGAACTGAACCGGCTGCTGGCTGAAGGCGCGAGCGACTATAGCAAAGTCACCGAGCTGGCCAAGGAGCACTCCAGCCTGCAAACCATCGTGGCGGCGGCGACGACTTACCGCACCTTGCTGCGAGACCTGGACGGCGCGCGCGCCCTGCTGGCCGACCCGGCCATGGCCGAGCTGGCGCACGAGGAAGTCCACGGCCTGGAAACCGAACGCGGCGAGTTGGAAGACCAACTGCGCCAACTGCTATTACCCAAAGACCCGCGCGACGAGCGCAACGTCATCGTTGAGATTCGGGCCGGCGCGGGCGGCGACGAGGCCGGGCTGTTCGCGGCCGACCTGTTCCGCATGTACACCCGCTATGCCGAGAACCACGACTGGAAACCCGAAACCATGTCGGCCAACGAAACCGGCGTGGGCGGCTTTAAAGAAGTCACCTTTCAGATCAAGGGCGAGGGCGCTTACTCGCGGCTGAAGTACGAGAGCGGCGTGCATCGGGTGCAGCGCGTGCCCAGCACTGAGAGCAGCGGCCGCATTCACACCTCCACCGCCACCGTGGCCGTCATGGCCGAAGTGGATGAAGTGGAGATCAACATCCCGCCCGGCGACATCAAGCTCGACACCTACCGCGCCAGCAGCGCCGGCGGCCAGAACGTGCAGAAGAACGCCACCGCCGTGCGGCTGACGCACCTGCCCAGCGGCCTGGTCGTCACTTGCCAGGACGAGCGCTCGCTGACCCAGAACCGGCTGCGCGGCATGACCATCCTGCGCGCCCGGCTGTATGAAATGGAAAGCCTCAAGCGCCAGCAGGCCGAAGCCGCCGACCGCAAGTCGCAGATCGGCAGCGGCGAACGCAGCGAAAAAATACGCACCTACAACTTCCCGCAGTCGCGCGTCACCGACCACCGCATCGGCGTCTCGTCTTTCAACCTACCGAGCGTGCTGGACGGCGAGATTGATCTGTTCATTGAAGAGTTGGTGGCCCGCGCTCAGGCCGAGAAGCTGGGCGGCGCCGGCCTGACGCCGGTGGCCGTGGACGAGGACGACGACGCATAGCCGCGCCCCGAAGTGTGCGCGCGGCGCTGCTGGCCGCGACCGCCGCGCTGCGCGCCGCCCCGGCCGCGGATGACGCGCCGGCCCTGACCGCTCAGGCGCTGCTGGCCCAGGTGCTGGGGCTGACCCGCAC
>JBBRZY010000465.1:0-4582 GCA_038252885.1 Anaerolineales bacterium
ACCACAAGGCCGGGGCCGGGGTGCCCACGGGCCGGCGGCGTCGCAGGTCGCGCGCGGCCAGGCGCGGGTCAGCCAGCAGCCAGGTCATGTGCCGCCGTTCGAGCAAGTGGTAGATGAAGGCCAGCACGCCGCCGTAGATCAAGTAGCCCAGCAGCAGGGGCAGCAAGCCGCCGGCCACCTCGGTCGTCCAGCGGAAGGCGCCGCCCAGCAGGATCGGGGTCAGCGTCAGCGGGCCGAGGTACCACCACATCAGCCCGTACAACAAGCCCCAGGCGATCCCGGAGCCGTAGTTTGGCGTTTCGTATTGGAAGAGCAGGCTGTACGCCATGCCAATCAGCGCCCCGACCACCAGCACGACCAACCCGCCGGCCACCGGGGAAGCTGCGCCCACCAACCCGGCCATGCGGGTCAGGTCGCCGGTAGTCAGCATGATCAGCCCCAACAGCAGGCTGCCGGGCAGGCTGGCAACGGCCCCCCAGCGCAGCGCGTACAGTGTGCGCACCCCCGAGCCTTCTAGTTCGCGGTTGATCGGGTCGGTCTGGCTGAAAAACCCCACCCACAGTCGGTCAATCGCGGCATAGACCAGGCCGATAATCAGGCCGTAGATCACGTGGCCCACCAACGACCCGAACAGCTCGGCGCCGTGTTGAATAGACCAATCCACCGGCTGGCGCAGGATCAGCGGCAGCAGGGTCAACGGCCCAATGAACCACCACAACAGGCCGTAACCCACACCCCAACCCAGGCTTGAGCCCAGCCCGCGCACGTCGCGCTGAAACAACAGGCCAAAGGTCGCGCCGATGACGACGGCGATGCCGAAGTGGACCAGCACGCCGACCTCGCGCGACTCTGAGCCGACCAGGCTGGCGACCAGGGGAAAGAAATTCACCTGAGCCATCCACCGGCCGAAGGCCCAGCCGCCCAAGATGCCGGCCAGACCCCCGACGACGATGGCGCGCGGCCAGCTATACGTCTCCACCTCAGCGCCGGCCGGCCCGCGCCAAGCACGCCACGTGCCCAGTCCCACCCCCAGTGGTACGCCAAAACACAGCAGATAGGCGACCAATTCAGGGAAGTGGCCGCGGGCGGCGTCTAGCATGCCCATCGCCGGCATCTGCCCCCCGATGTACGGCAAGAGCCCCGCCGGCACCGCCAGCCACAGCAGCAAGGCGTACCCCAGCCCCCAGATCAAGCCGGCCCCCGGCGAGATCGCGCGCGGGCCGACGAGCAGCCCAAAGGCTGCCCCGTACACCGCGCCCAGCAGCACGCCCGTCCCCCAGCCGGCCAGACCCAGCGCCAGGCACACCGCGCCGCCCACGGTGCCCAGGGCCGCGCCCAATAACACTGGCCGGATCACGGGCGCGACACGTGGGGTGGAAGCGGCTAATGCGTTAGGGGTTGTCATGGGTGGCGGCGCTCACTCGAACTCAATCGTCTGCACGATGTCGCGCGGGAAGAACAATTCGATGATCCAGTCGGCCATCACCCGCACCTTGCGCTCCAGGCCCGGCAGCTTGCCCAGATAGATGCCGCGCCACATCAGCCAGGCCAGCAGCCCCGAGAAGCGCACCGTGCGCCCGCCGGAGAATGGCACCGTCAGTTCGGCGCAGGCGGCGTGATGCCCTACCACGCACAAAGCGCCCAATGCCTCGAACTGAAAAACGGTGGGCGTCTTTCCGGTCAGGCCGGCCTGGATGTTGTGCGCCAGCACCTGCGCCTCGCGCAAGGCGAACTGCGCCGTGGGCGGGCAGGGCTGACCCGTGCGCGCATTGACGATGGCAGCGCAATCGCCAATTGCCCACAGGTTCGACTGGCCCTTCACCGCCAGGGTCGGCTCGACCACCACCGCCCCGCGCTTGTCGCGCTCGACCGGCAGCGTCGCCAACAGCGGATTGGGCGCGGTGCCGGCGGTCCACACGACTGTTTCAGCGGCGATGGCCTCGCCCGTGTTCAAGCTCACCACGCCCGGCTGCGCCCCGGCCACGCGCGCCTGCAGTTTGAAGGTGACGCCGCGCGCCTGCAGGCCGGCCAGCGCGTAGCGGCCCAGCGGCTCGCTCAATTCCGGCAAAATGCGGTCACGCGAGTGGATCAAGATCAATTGCAGTTGGTCGGCCGATAGGTTGGGATAGTCGGCCAAGATGCCGCGGGTAAAGTCGTTGAGCGCGCCCACCAGCTCGACCCCGGCAAAGCCGCCGCCCGCTACTACGAACGTCAGCATGGCCCGCTGCCGCGCCAGGTCGGGTTCACGGCCGGCGCGCTCGAACATGTCAATCACATGATTGCGGATGCGCATGGCGTCGGCCAGGCTCTTGAAGTCGAAGGTATTGTCCTGCACGCCCGGCATCCCCATGTAGTTGGAGGTAGACCCCAGCGCCAGCACCAGCTGATCAAAGTCGATCTCGCGCTGCGGCGAGCGCTGGTCGGCCGCCAGGTAAACGCGGCGCTGCTCCAGGTCAATCCGTTCGACCCGGCCCCGCACGACCGTCGTTTGGCGCAGGCTGGTGCGCAGCGGGCTGCTGATGTGCGTCGGCTCGAGGCTGCTGCCGGCGACTTCGGCCAGCATGGGGGTGAACAACAGCGCGTTGGTCTCATTCACCAGGGTCAGGTGGAGGCGGCGGCTCTGGCCGGCGGCTTTTTCCAGCGCTTCCGCGGCGGCGGCCCCGGCGAAGCCGCCGCCCAAAATCACGATGCGGGTAGGCGGGGCCGGCTCCACAGGTGTTGGCTCTGGCTCTGGCCCCAGCCAGTGCCGGCTAAGGTCATTCAAGGCCTGTGCTATCAGCCCCAGCAGGCCGCCATACAGCACCCACCCCACCAGTGCCGGAAACAGCGTGCGCATGCCCTCGGCCGTCCATTGCGGCGGCAGCCCGGCGAACACCGGCAGGGCGATCACGTGTAACGCGCCCCAAACCGGCACCCCCAGGGCGGCGGCCGTCATCAGGCTATCCACATAGGCGGCGCGGGCGGGCGCAAACGCCAGCCCATAGCCTACACCTGCCAGCAGACCGCCGACGAGTGCCAGCGGCAAATTGTGGAGCGTCAGCGCCAGCAGGCCGCTAGCGGCGGCTCCGGCCAGCAGGCCAATCAGCGCGCGGCGGAATATGCGAGGCAGCGAAGGCATGTGAGCCTCTCCCAGATCTAATCCCAAATCAGTATGAGCCTAGCGGGCCGATATTACAATCATCTAACGGTCTGTGGCCCGGCGTTGTGCGGTGTGGGCCGTCCGTAAGAGACCCGTAACAAACGCTGTCTATATTGGCAGTATACTCACTTCACCGTTCGGTGAGCCCAATTTAGGCTGTCATTTGACCATCAAGCCCGCTTCCCCGCGCATTCCTGAAATTTCCCCCACCCACTTGCCGGCCGCCTATGCCTATGTGGCTCCGGCCAGCCGGGCCGCCCTTGCCCCTCAGGGGCCGCGCGTCGTCTTCATTGAAGTCACCAACCACTGCAACTTGCTGTGTGAAACCTGCCCCCGCACCTTCGTCAGTTATGAAGAACCCATGACCCTGGGCTGGGACAATTTCGTGCGGATTGTCGAGCAATTCCCCGATATGCAGCGCGCCGTGCTGCACGGCATCGGCGAGCCGCTGATCAATCGCGACCTGCCGCGCATGATTGCCTACCTCAAAGCGCGCGGCGTTACAGTCCTGTTCAACACCAATGCCACGCTGCTGACCGAAGCCTGGGCCCGCCAGCTCATCGCCAGCGGGCTGGACGAAATGCGCTGCTCGATTGACGGCGCCACCCCCCAGACTTACGCCGCTATTCGCGGCGCGCCGCTGCTGCCCCGGCTGCTTGCAAACCTGCGGCGCTTCACCCGCCTGCAGCGCGAGTTGGGTGCGGCCTCACCGCGCGTCTCCATTTGGATGACGGGCATGCGTGAGAACGTCCACGAACTGCCGGCCCTGGTGCGGCTGGCGGCGCAAGTGGGCGTGGGCGAAGTCTATATGCAGCGCATGGTGTACTTGCTGGACGACGGCCCGGCCGTGGGCATGCTGGACGCCGGCCACGCGCTGTTCGATGACTTCGATGCCCAGGCCGACCAGGCCGTGGCGGCAGCCGAAAGCGTGGCGGCGGAGTTGGGCGTCACCCTGCGCGCTTCGGGTGCAACCGACCCGCGCCAGAGCCTGGCCGCCGCGCAGCAAGCGCAGCCGCGCCCGTGGGCGGCTTGCCTGCGCCCGTGGACCACTGCTTACGTCACAGCCAATGGCAATTGCCTGCCGTGCTGCATCAGCCCCTTTGCGACCAGCGACTATGAGAGTCTCAAGCTCGGCAACCTGTTTGAGCATTCCTTCGCCCAGATTTGGAACGACCCGCGCTATCAACAGTGGCGCGTAGATTTGTTAAGTGACGCGCCGCCCAAGCCGTGCGCCGGCTGCGGCGTGCACTGGAGCCTGTAAGTCAGCCGCACTGAAACCGACCGGCGTAGGCCGGCTTAGTCATAAGGAAGCGCCCCATGCCTGACGAACAACCGAACTACCTGCAAACACTGGAACCCATCGCCGCCGGCCTGGTGGCTGAGTCGGCGGCGGGGATCGACCGGACGTCGGCCTTCCCCCGGGCCGCGCTGGACGCGCTGGCC
>JBBRZY010000466.1:0-4579 GCA_038252885.1 Anaerolineales bacterium
GAGTCTTTGGCATATCGAAACGGGTAAGAACCTTAAAACTTTGGCTGGTCATACTTCTAATATTCTTTCAGTTACTTTTAGTTTTGACGGTCAAACTTTGGCAAGTAGCAGTAATGATGGCAGCATTTTTAACATGAACGAAGGCAGATGTCATCGGTGAGACATGTTCTCCTCGTCCTCGCACTCGCCTTCAGGGACTGCGGCAGCAACTTCCTCAGCGAGCAGTCGGACTGCACTACCCTAACCCTCAATGCCCACCTCTGATCTGCGCGCCGCCCTGGAAGCCAGCCTGCCCGCCGAGCGCCTGGCGCGTCTGCGGCAGGTGCAGGCGTTGGCCGCCGAGCTGGGCAGCCCCACCTATCTGGTCGGCGGCCTGGTGCGCGATCTGTGCCTCGGCCGCCCGCCCGGCGACTTTGACTTTGTGGTTGTGCCAGCCACCAGCGGGGCCGAGCCCGCCGGCCCGCGCCTGGCCCGCGCCCTGTCGCGCAGCCTGGGCGGCGCGGTCACGCTCCACCCGGCCTTTGCCACCGCCACCTGGTTCGACCCGGCCGGCGCGCCGGTGGATTGTGCCACCGCCCGCACCGAAACCTACCCCCAGCCCGGCGCGCTGCCCGTGGTGACGCCCGCCGCCGATATCGCCACCGACCTGGCCCGGCGCGACTTCACCATCAACGCCCTGGCGGTGCGCGTGGATGGCGACCACCTGGGCGAATTGATTGACCCCTTCCACGGCCAGGCCGACCTAAGCGCGGGGAAACTGCGTGTGCTGCACCCGGCCAGCTTCCGCGACGACCCCACGCGCCTGTTTCGCGCCGTGCGCTACGCCCACCGCCTGGGCTTCGAGCTTGCGCCCGCCACGCGCGACCTGATTGCGACCGCGCTGCCCATCATCCCGGCGCTCTCGGGCGAACGGCTGCGGCACGAGTTTGACCTGATCTTTGCCGAGGCCGCCGCGCCGGCCATGCTGGCCCAGCTCGACGCCCTGGGCGCGCTGGCCGCCGTCCATCCGGCGCTGGGCTGGGGGCCGGGCGAAACCGAGCGCGCCGCCGTGCTGCCCGAGTTGCCCCGGCCGGCGTGGCGCGTGACCCTCGGCCCGAGCCGCCCGGCCGCATACCTGGCGCTGCTGTTGGCCGCCGCCCCTACCGAGGCCGCTGCTGCCCTGGCGCGCCTGACCGTCAGCCGCGAACTGGCCGACGCCGTCAACGCCGCGCTGGCAGTGCCGCCCACCGCCTGGCCCGCCGACCCGCGCCCGAGCGAGGTGGTGGCCGCGCTCGACCGGCTGCCCGAGGGCGGGTTGGTGGCGGCCTATGCGCTGCACCCGGCCGCGCGCCCGGTGCTAGAGCGTTACCTGGCCGAGTGGCGTTTCGTGCGCGCCGCGCTCACCGGCGACGACCTGCTGGCGCTGGGCTTGCCCGCCGGCCCGGCCTTTCGCGACATCCTGTGGCAATTGCGCGCCGGCCGATTGGATGGTACCTTGACCGACAGGGCGGCCGAGTTGGCCTTGGCCCGGCAGTGGCACAAGCCGGAGGTTGGTTGAACATGGCGGAACGCGTACAGGTCGACCAGATCGTCATCCGCAGTGTGCGCGAGGCCGAGTTGCCCGCGCTGGAGTGGGAAGGCGCGTTCGCCCAATATCGCCGGGTCTATCGCCAGACCTATGAAGACGCCGTGCGCGGCCAGCGTGTCATGCTGGTGGCCGTCGGCGGTTTGCGGCTGGTCGGCCAGGTCTTTATTCAGCTCTCCAGCACCGAAACGCGCTACGCCGACGGCTACAGCCGGGGCTATCTCTACTCGCTGCGGGTGCGGCCCGAACTGCAAGGCCAGGGGCTAGGCACGCGCCTGCTCTCGACCGCCGAGGCCACCTTGCGCGCGCGCGGCTACACCACCGCCGTCATCGCGGCCGGCAAGGACAACCCTGGCGCCTATCGCCTGTACGAGCGTCTGGGCTACCGCAGCTTTGCCGACGACCCCGGCGTCTGGTACTTCCAAGACGCCCTCGGCGCGCAGCAGGTAATTGAGGAGCCGTGCTGGGTGATGGAGAAAAGCCTCGTGCCGCCGGACGACGACGACTTTCCGGATGACGAGGACGACTTTTAGGCCATGACCACCCGCAACCGCGCCCCGCTCTTCTGGGGTCTGCTGCTCGTTGGGCTGGGCCTGCTCTTCCTGCTGGGCAACCAGCCCCTGCTGGCCAGCGGCTTGTTTGCCTGGTGGCCGGTGCTGGTGTTGATGGCCGGGCTGTGGCTGCTCAGCCGGGGCGTGTGGTGGCGGCAGGGCGGGGGGCTGCTGGGCGGCGCGCTGGTGCTGGGCCTGGGTACGTTTTGGCTGCTGTTCAACCTGGGGCTGGTCGGCGACAACCTGTTCCTGCCCATCTTCCTGCTGGCGCTCGGCCTGGGGCTGCTGCTGCGCGCGCTGCTCCACCGCCCCGTAACTTAACCTTCGCTGAGAATTGCCCCCAAGTGCGGCCGCGATAGCGTTCCGTAATATCTGTTTGATAAATTAACTTATGTCAGGTGGCCCGCCGGCCAGGTCTTGGCCGGCTGTTGCCCTGTTGCCTGCTAACTATTTGCGATCGTGTTTGTGTAGGAGCTGCCATGTCTATCGCTATTCGTTCATCCGAGATCACCCCTCAGCACACCTACCTGAACCGCCGCCAGTTTCTCAAGAGCATGGGCCTGGTGGCGGCCGGCTCGGCCCTGCTGGCGGCCTGTGGCCCCAGCGCGCCTGCGCCCACTGCAGTGCCGCTGGACAGCACCGGCGTGCCGGTGGGCGGGCAGGTGAGCGCCACCACCGACGAGTTGGGCGACCCGCTGACGCCATTTGAATCGGTCACCAACTACAACAACTACTACGAGTTCTCGACCAACAAAGAAGCTGTAGCGACCCTGGCCGAGGGCTTCTCGACCTCGCCCTGGACCGTGGAAGTGGGCGGCCTGGTGAACAAGCCCCAGACCTTCTCCATGGACGACCTGATGACCACCTTCACGCAGGAAGAGCGCATCTACCGGCTGCGCTGCGTCGAGGCCTGGTCCATGGTCATCCCCTGGCGCGGCTTCCGGCTGGCCGACCTGCTGGCTAAAGTCGAGCCGACCTCGGCCGCCACGCACGTGCGCTTCGAGTCCCTGCTTGACCCGGAGCGGATGCCTGGCCAGAAACAGCAGTGGTACAGCTGGCCCTACATCGAAGGCCTGCGGCTGGATGAGGCCATGAACGACCTGGCGCTCCTCGCCACCGGCCTGTACGGCGGAGACCTGCCCCCGCAGGACGGCGCGCCCATTCGCTTGGTGACGCCGTGGAAGTACGGCTTCAAGGGCGTCAAGGCCATCGTGAAGATCGAGCTAGTCGATTACCAGCCGACCTCGCTGTGGATGAACGCCGCCCCGAACGAGTACGGCTTCTTCGCCAACGTCAACCCAGAAGTCGATCACCCGCGCTGGTCGCAGTCGAGCGAGCGCCGCATCGGCGAGTTGGGCCGCCGCAAGACGCTGCCCTTCAACGGCTACGCCGACGAAGTGGCCGACTTGTACGCGGGAATGGACCTGCGCACCAACTACTAACGCATGGTCGCAATCCGCTGGCGCAAGCACGAATTCACCTGGCTTCAGGTGCTCACCCACCTGAGCGCCCTCGCGCCGTTCGTCTACCTGCTGTGGGATTACTTCAACGACAACCTGAGCGTCAACCCGATTCAAGACATCACCTTTCGCACCGGCAAACCCGCCATTGTGCTGCTGGTGCTGTCGCTGGCCTGCACGCCGCTCAACAGCCTGTTCGGCTGGCGCGAGGCCATCAAACTGCGCCGGCCGCTGGGCGTCTACGCCTTCCTGTATGTCTGCCTGCACCTGACGACTTTTGTTTATCTCGACTACGGCCTCGACCCTGGCCTGATCTACGAAGCCATCTTCGAGAAGCGCTACGCGCTGGTGGGCTTCGCGGCCTTCTGCCTGCTGCTGCCGTTGGCGCTCACCTCCACCAAGGGCTGGCAGCGCCGCCTCGGCAAGCGCTGGAAGACGCTGCACAAACTGGTCTATATCACCGCGCCCCTGGCAGTCTTTCACTACCTGTGGCTGGTCAAGTCGGACATTCGCGACCCGTTGTTCTTCGGCGCGTTGGTGGTCCTGCTGCTGCTCTTCCGGGTCCCGGCCATCAAGAAGCCGGTCCGCACCGCGTGGATGAAGCTGGTCGCGCGTCTCAGGCCGGCGCGCCCCGTCGTCAAGCCGCCGACCGGCCCGCGCCCGTTGCCCAACCTGCCCGCCGCCGCCAAGACCCCTGCCGCGCGCCCCGCCCGAACCGAAGTTAAGCTCCCCGCTGATCAGCCAGAATAGCCCCGCGCCGTCCACCCTTCCGCTCGCCAGCTGCATAGCCCTGATCCGCGCCTGAGTCCTCCTTTCTCGCTAGCCTCCCTCCCGCGATCTAGTTTTCTGACTTCCTACCTCCGTCCCCCAACTTCTGTGTTATAATTCCTATACCCCTCCCCCCTGGGGGGGGGTAGGAGCTTAGCCTGATGGAACCGACCACAAAGACCCAAGCCCTCAGCCGCATGAAGAGCATCGCCGGCCACGTGCGCGGCATCGAGCGC
>JBBRZY010000467.1:0-4577 GCA_038252885.1 Anaerolineales bacterium
GTCGTATCTGACCGAAGGAAATTTTTACCAGGGGGTCCGTGGGGTTGCCCACCGACCCCCAGGTAAAAATTTATGGCTGGCCCCAAACGGGCGGGGGCCGAATGGGCGTGTAAACCCGCGGGCGGCAGGGAGAGGCGCGCCGGTCAGTCAATCCCCCGGCGGCGAGGCGCGCCGTCGCGTGGCCGGCCCGCCGACTGGTTTGCTGCTGTGAGTTGCTGTGCTTTACTCGGTGGCGCGATTCTACTCTGTTTGTCGGCGGGCCGCTGTTGACAAGCCCGCGGGCCGTCTCTACACTGCAACCGAACCCAATTGCCAATCACCCAGGAGCGTTATGACTCTTACCGGCAAGATCATCCTCGTCAACGGCGGCGCGAACGGCATCGGCGCGGCCACGGCTCAGGAATGCGCGGCGCGCGGCGCGACCGTGATCGTGGCCGACCGCGACGAAGCTAACGGCGCGGCGATGGCGGCCAAGCTCAATGCGCCGTTCTTCGCCGTGGACGTGACCGACGAGGCCTCGGTGCAGGCCATGTATGCCCAGATCGCCGCGCGGTATGGCAAGCTCAACGTGGTGCTGCACACGGCCGGCATCCTCAAGGGCGCCTACGTGCCGCTGGAAGACTTCTCGGCCGCCACCTGGCATCAGGTGGTGGATGTCAATTCTCTCGGCAGCTTCCTGTGCGCCAAACACGCCGTGCCGCTGCTGACGGCGGCGGGCGGGGGCGTGCTGGTGCTGGTGTCATCGATGGCGGGCGTCGGCGTTAGCTCGTCCTACGCCTATGGCGCGAGCAAGGCCGCGCTCAACAACCTGGGCAACGCGCTGGCGGCCAACCTCGCCCCGGCCAACATCCGCGTAAACGTGGTCGCGCCGGGCAACATCGACACCAGCATGAAGCGCTCGGTGATCGCCGCCGACCTGGAGCGCCAGGGCAAGACGGACGCCGCCGAGTTGGCGCAGGCCGTTAGCGCGTTTGGCCTGGGCCAGGCAGCGGGCGTGGCGCGCGTGCTGGCCTGGCTGGCGAGCGACGACGCCGACTATGTGCGCGGCCTGCTGTACACGCGATGAAACTCGGCGTCGTGGGCTTGCTGCCCGAGTGGCACGCCATTGACCGGGCCGCCGCCCAGGCCGTGCGCGCGGCTGGTTTTCTGGGCGCATCCATCATCATTGGCCAGCCGCTTGATGCCGACCCGGCCGACCTAGAGCGCGTGAAGGCTGCGCTGGATGAGGCCGGGCTGGAGGCGGCGCAGGCCAACGGCTGGTATGAAGTGCTGGTGCACCCGGACGAGGCCACGCGCGCGCAGGGCATCGCCGGAGCGCAGGCACTGGTGCGTATTGGGCGGTTGCTCAACGTTCAGAGCGTCTACATTCGCCCCGGCTCGCTCAACCCGTGTGGGCCGTGGTTCGCGCACGCCGACAACCACACGCCGCAGACTTTCGACCGGCTGGTAGATAGCCTTAGGCAGGTGGCGGCGGTCGCCAAGAACGAGGGGCTGCCGCTGGCGCTGGAAGGCCACGTGCTCTCGCCGCTCGACACGCCCGAGCGCATGCGGGCGGTGCTCGACGCCGTCGGCTCGCCGGCCCTGCAGTTCAACCTGGATGTGGTCAACTTCATCGGCGGCGTGGCGGCAGTGCACGACCCGCGCCCGACCATCGAGCGGCTGTTCGCGCTGCTCGGGCCAGACATCGCCGCCGCGCACATCAAGGACTGCGCCCTGCAAGATGAATTGGTGTTGCACATTAAAGAGGTCATGCTCGGTGAAGGCACAATAGACCAGGGCCTCATCCTCCAGCGACTGCAAGCCGTGCGCCCCGATGTTTACGTGCTCATCGAGCACCTGCCCGACGACCGCATCCCCGAGGCCCGCGCCGCCTTCTGGCAAGCCGCGCAGGCCGCCAGCGTGCCGCTCGAAGCCTAGACTGGCGCGGCGATAGGCAACAAAATAGGCGGGCGAGTCAATCGTTTGACTCGCCCGCCTTTGATGTGCATTCGGGGTTGGTGTTAGGGCAGGGCGGTTACGCCGTCTCGGCCGTCGGCGTCAGCACCTGCAGTCCTAAAATGTGAAACGGCTCCAACGCCTCGGGCGGCGTCAGCGCGTCGGTCACAATCAGATCAAGCTCAGCCGGTGTCGCCACGGTGAAGGTCGTCGAGCGCCCGAACTTGCTGTGGTCGGCCATCAGAATCTTGGTGCGCGCCCGCGCCAGCATCAGGCGCTTCACGCGCACATCGGCCGGGTCGCTGTCGGTGCAGCCCTGCGGCGTGACACCATAGGCCGAGATGAAGCACTTGTTGGCCGTCAGCGTCGCCACAAACTCCTCGGCTGGTGAGCCGACCAGCGTGTCGTGCCGCGCCAGGTAGGTGCCGCCGGTGCAGATCACGCGAAACTCGGCATTGCTGCGCAGCGACAGCACGATCCGCGCCGAGTTGGTGATCAGCGTCACGTCTTCGAGCGCCAGCCGCGCCAACTGCTGGGCGAACGTCACGCTGGTGGTCGAGGAGTCCACGAACACCGTGTCGCCCGACTCGACCAGCGCCGCCGCCCGGTGGGCCAGGTCGTGCTTCTCCTGCTGGTGCTCGTGCTTGCGCCAGCGGTAGTCGTAATCCACGCTCTCCGGCGCGCCTTGCTCCAGGCTGACGCCGCCATACGCCTTGCGGATCAGCCCCTCCTGCTCCAACTCCGTCAGGTAGCGGTAGATCGTCGTCTGGCTCACCGCCAACTGCTGGGCCAGGCTCTGCGTGGAGCTAAACCCCTGCTCCCGCAGCAGCGCGACGATGTCCTTTTTACGCTCTGATTTGTACATAGTCGTCCGTAAACCTTCACCACCAATGACCTCAAAACTATATAGTCCTGCCCCAATCTTGTCAATTATCGTTAATATTGTTGGTCACATTGTGGTGAATTGACAAGTTTGTGAATAAATCCGATAATGACGGCAGCTTCGTGGTGGGCGGCGTTGGCCTCCACCACCCGTTTTTGTTGCGTATGATCGGAGACGATGGCATGACCCGTGAAGAAGAAGTGCGCGAAGGGCTATACGAGGGCACCCTGAACGGCAAAGCGCCGCAGGTGAAGGCCCTAACCGAAGAGGCCCTGGCGATGGGCATGGCCCCGCTCGACATCCTGTTTGGCCCGCTGATCCCCGCGCTGGAAGAGGTCGGCCGCCGCTTTGAGCGCGGCGACTACTTCGTGCCGGAGATGATTATCTCGGCTAAGGCCATGCAAGAAGCGCTTAAGCTGCTGCGCCCGCTGCTGGCCCAGACCGGGGCCAAGCCCATTGGTCAGGTCGTCATCCTGACCGTGCGCGGCGACATGCACGACATCGGCAAGAACCTATGCATTATGATGCTCGAAGGCGCGGGCTTCAACATCATCGACCTGGGCGTCAACACCCCGATCGATAAGTTCCTCAACGCCGTGCGCGAGCACAAGCCGCAGTTGGTGGGCTTCTCGGCCTTTCTGACCACCACCATGCCGATGTTCAAGGTCAACATCGATGCGCTGACCAAGGCCGGGCTGCGCGATCAGGTGAAGGTGATGGTGGGCGGCGCGCCGGTGACGCAGGAATACGCTGACAAGGTCGGCGCGGATGGCTACGCCGCCACCGCCAGCGCCACCGTGACCCTGGCCAAGAACTTGATGGTCAGCATGGGGTATGATATTAGCGGCGGCGCGGAAGCCTCCGCCGCCACCAAGGCCGCCGTCGGCGCGATGGAAGGCCTGATGGATGTGTGGGACCGCGTGGAATCCGGCGAGAACGCCATGAAGGCCAACCCGCCGGCCACGCCCTCACCGTAGACCCTTTTTGCGCTTCTGCTCCTGAGTCCCCCGAGTCCCCTGAGTCCCTAGCGCAGCCTCCCCCTATCTCACCCATTTGCTGTTAGAAACCAACACTCTTCATGCCACCCATCACCGGCGCCGAGAACCAATCCAAAGTCACCATTCACTTTCTGCCGCAAGATCGGCTGACGCGCGTGCCGGCCGGCTCGTCGCTGTTCAACGCCGCCAACTGGATTGGCCTGGCGATTGACAGCACCTGCGGCGGCATGGGCACGTGCGGCAAGTGCCGCGTGCGCCTGCAAGTGGGCGAGACCAGCATCACCCAGGCCGACCGCAAGGTGTTCTCGAATGAAGACCTGGCGGACGGCTGGCGGCTGTCGTGCCGGGCCGAGGTGCAGACCGACATTGTCTGCGAAGTGCCGCGCCTGATGGGCAACCCCAAAGCCGCCATCATGGGCTTTGGGCGGCATGTGATCCTCAACCCCAACGTGCACAAGGTGCCGCTGAAGCTGGAGCCAGCCACGCTGGAAGATCAGCGCAGCGACTTCGAGCGGGTGCGCGCCGCGTTGGATGTGGAAGGCTTTGAGGTCGTGGCTGGGCTGGCCGTGCGCCGCCAACTGCCCAAAACCCTGCGCAACGCCGACTGGAACGTCACGGCGGTGGTCGTCGGCCAGCAGCTCATCGCGGTCGAGCCAGGTGACACTTCCGAGCGCACCTTTGGCGTGTCGTTCGACATCGGCACGACGACGGTCGTCGGGCTGCTGATCAACCTGGCGAACGGCACACCGGTGGCGGCCAAA
>JBBRZY010000468.1:0-4571 GCA_038252885.1 Anaerolineales bacterium
CACCGTGCGCAACTCGCCGTCGGCGGGCCAGCGCCCGCCCAGCGCGTAGATTTCGCCGTTGAGCACCGCCGCCGCCACGTGGTCGCGCGGCTGGAGCAGCGAGGCCAGCCGGGTCCAGGCGTCGGTGGCGGGGTCGTAGGCCAGCAGGTCGGCCGTCTCGCCCATCCCGCCGACGATGTAAATGCGGCCGGCGAGCGTCACCGCCGCGCCGCTCACGCGCGCCTCGGGCATGTCGGCCCGGCGGGCCCAGGTGTTGGTGGCCGGGTCGTAAACGAAGGTGGTGCGGGTGGCGCTGGGGCCGCCGCTCTGCGCGCCGCCGAAAACGTAAATGCGCCCGCCAAACTCGGCGGCCATCACATGATGGCGGCCCTCCGGCAATGGGTCGAGGTCGCGCCAGGTGTCGCGGGCGGGGTCGTAGGCCTGAAAGACCGTCTCGCCACCGTAGCCGCCCGGCACGTAAATCAGGCCGTTGAGATACAGGCCGGGCATCTCCGAGCGGGCCGGGCTTTGGGGCGCGCCCTCGCTCCAGGCGCCGTTGGCCAGGCTGGGCAGCGGCGTGGGCGTCACCAGCGGCGGCGGAGCAGTGAAGGCTTCGAGCACCGCGCGGCCGGCCGGTGCGCCGGGGAAGGTCAGGCCGAGCACATAAGCGGCGGTGATGGCCGTGTCGGTGGTCGAGATCGGCTGCGTGAGGGCGTAGTTCGCGCGCACCCCCGGCCCGGCCATGATCCACGGGATGGTCATATCCACCGGGATGTTGGCCCCATGCCCCAGGCCGTGCCCGCCGTGGTCGGCGCTGAGGATGATGACGGTGTCGGCCGGGAGCGCGGCGAACAGGCGGCCCAGCGCGTCGTCGGTGCGGGCCAGTTGCGCGATCTGCGTCGGCGACATCCAGCCATCCAGATGGCCGAAGTAATCGGTGTTGGGGAAGTGGACGAACAGCAGATCGAAGCCGGCCGCGACCTCAGCGATGGCCTGGTCGGCCACGCCCTGGTCGCCGTTGCGGACGAAGGTATAGCGATCCACCGTGCCGGGCACGTCGAAATGCTCGAATTTCTCTTTGCCGGCCACCAGCACCGTGCGCAGCCCGGCCGCGTGCGCCACCGAGAAGATGGTCGGCACGCCGATGAAGCCCCGGCTGGGGTCGTCGTCGTTCCACAAGATGCGGTGCACATCGGGCCCGACGCCCGAGATCATCGAGGCGTGCGAGGGCAGCGTCACCGGCGGGTAAGTGGTCTGCGCGTTCCAGGTGTAGGCCCCGCGCGCGGCCAGCGCGTCGAGGTTGGGCATGGCGGCCAACTGGGCGGCGTCGGGCCGCAGCCCATCGAGCGAGATGATGACGACCTTGGGGCGCGGCGTTGGCGTCGCGGTTGGGCTGGAAGTCGGCGTCGGTGCAGCGGCGGTGTTGGTCGCGGCGGGCGTGGCGCTCGGCGGCGGGGGGGTGCGGGTGCTCAGGTCGGCGGGCGCCGTGGGAGCCGGCCGCACGGGGAAGGTCGCCGGCGCGGGCGGGCCCAAGCTGGCGCCACTGCGACACGCGCTCAGCGCGCACAGCAGCAGCGCAACGGTCAACCACCACCGCCGGCGCGAGTGGGGCCACATTGCCTAGGCTCGCTTCCCGTCTGCCACGACGACCGGCGCGGAGATGGCGTGCAGCAAATAGTCGCGCAGCGCGCGCGCGGCCGGGCTGAGGTAGTGGCCGGTGCGCCACACCAGGCTCAGGCTGCGGTGCAGGTGTTGGTCTTCGATCAGCACGCGGCGGATGTTGGGGGCGGCGGTCAGCGCCAGCTCAGGCACCAGCGCCACGCCCAACCCGGCCGCCACAAACTCCAGCGCGCTCTGCATCGAGCCGCCGTCGAGCGCCACCTTGGGCTCAAAGCCGGCCCGGCGGCAGGCGGCCAGCGTCACCTCGCGCAGGCGGTAGCCGGCCGGGAAGAGGATGAACGGCTCGGCCGCCAAATCGGCCAACCGCACCGTGCGCTGCCGGCTGAGCGGATGCAGCACGCTGACCGCCAGCACATAGTCCTCTTCTAAGAACGGCGCGAACTCGACCACCGACGGCAGACCGTCGGAGGCCACAATCGCCAGATCGAGCTGGCCGTCGGCCACGGAGGTGAGCAGGCTCTCGGTGCCGGCCTCGCGCAGGCTGACTTCCAGGCCGGGGTACAGGCTGTGAAACTGGGTCAGGCGGCTGGGCAGCAGGTGGGTCGAGACGGTGGGCGGCGCGCCCAGGCTGGCGCTGCCGCGCGTCAGTTGGCCCAGCTCGCGCACCTCGTTGGCGGCCAGCTCGACCGACGCCAGAATTTGGTAGGCGTGCGGCAGCAGCACTTCGCCGGCCCGCGTGAGGGCCACGCGCTTGCCCATGCGGTCGAACAGCCGCACGCCCAGGTCGTCTTCGAGCGCGCGGATTTGCTGGCTAATGGCGGGCTGGGCCACGTGCAGCGACTCGGCGGCGCGCGAGAAGTTGAGCTTCTGGGCGACGGCGATGAAGTACTTCAGATGGCGTAGTTCCATTATGTCAACTTTCTGGCAAAAACCGGACAAAAGCTCGCTTGATATAAGGCTATGTTATGGCAAACAACTATACCATGTCTTTGACTTCTCAAACAATGGTCCTTAAACTATAGCCAGTAAGTTGACCAATTGGGGATACATTGTCTGTAATGAGGTGCCGATGATGATGACTAGCAGTAATCCCCTACGCAACATTCTAGGCGAACGACCCCTGCCGCCGCTGTTGACGCATGCCGAAGAAATTGCGCTCGCCAACCGGGTGTCGGCCGGGCAAACCGCCGAGCAGCGGCTGCACCGCCGCTCGCTGACGCCCCGCCGGAGGCAGGCGCTGCGCAGCCAGATAGCCGACGGCCAGGCCGCGCGCGAGGCGCTGGTGCTGCACAACCTGCCGTTGGTGCTGAGCATTGCCGGCCGCTTCCGCCACTCGGAGCTGGGCTACGACGACCTGATTCAAGAAGGCATTTTGGGGCTGCTCAAGGCGGCCGACCGCTACAACCCCGACCGGGGCACGCGCTTCGGCACGCTGGCGGTGTGGTGGATTCGGCAGGCCATCGGCCGCGCCATCGCCAACACCGGCCGCACCATCCGGCTGCCCGTCAACCGCGCCTGGAAGCTGAGCCAACTGCGGCGGATCACGGCCCAACTGGCCCAGCAGTCGGGCGACGAACCCCAGGTGGCCACCGTGGCCGAACTGGCGGGCGTGACGCCCGCCGCCGCCGCCGGGTTGCTGCGCGACGGCCAGAGCGTAGTCTCGCTCGACGCGCCGGTGGACCCGGACGACCGCGCGGCGCTGGAGCGCATCGCCGACACGACCGTGGCCGACCCCGAAACGGCCGTGCTCACGCGCAGCTTGCAGCAGGTGTTGGAAGAGTCGCTAGCAAACCTGGACGAGCGCGAGGCGCAGATTTTGCGGCTGCGCTTTGGGCTGGGCGGCGGTGAGGCGCGCCCGCTGCGGGCCATCGCGGCCGAGTGGCGCATGAGCCCCGAGGGCGTGCGCCAGATCAGCGAGCGCGCCATGACCCATCTGCGCGCCATGACGACCGTGCGTGACCTGAGCGTCTACCTCGAAGAGTAGTCAGCGCACAACTGCATTGCCAGGCCGGGCGGACTTCTGAGTCCGCCCGGCCTTTTTTGTTGGCGGCAGATAGAGGTCAGAAGTCGGAGGTCAGAAAGAGCATACCGCGCTGGGCCTGGCCCTTACTTGGCGCTACTGGACTGACTCTGGCGCACCATCCGTCCCCCCATTCGTCCAATGCGTGGCCCAAGCTTTTCCGTCTACATAAATCTGATACCCCGTTAACACCCTTCTGACGCGGCCTCCGTAGAATCAATCCAGATTGACATTCCGAACGGTATTTGTGGATTGGGAGGCTAGACAATGGCTAAAATCGTAGGGATCGACCTGGGCACTACCAACTCGGTCGTGGCCGTCATGGAAGGCGGCGAACCGACCGTTATCACCACCGCCGAAGGCTCGCGGCTGCTGCCGTCGGTCGTCGCGTTTGCGAAGAACGGCGACCGGCTGGTGGGGCAGACCGCCAAGCGCCAGGCCGTCATCAACGCTGAGAACACCGTTTACTCGATTAAGCGCTTCATGGGCCGCCGCGCCGATGAGGTGGCGGGCGAGCGCGCCATGGTGCCGTACGACGTCACCGCCGGCCCGAACGGCGACGCGCGCGTGAAGATCCCCGGCACCGGCAAGACCTACACCCCGCAGGAAATCTCGGCCATGATCTTGGGCAAGCTCAAGACCGACGCCGAGGCCTACCTGGGCGAGCCGGTGACGCAGGCCGTCATCACCGTGCCGGCCTACTTCAACGACTCGCAGCGCCAGGCTACCAAAGACGCCGGCAAGATCGCCGGGCTGGAAGTGCTGCGCATCATCAACGAGCCGACGGCGGCCGCGCTGGCCTACGGGCTCGACAAGCAAACCAACGAAGTATTGGGATCTGTCGTCACCAAAGTCGAGGATGGAAGCAAATACAAATTTTTGCTTCCTTTGTGTGGACGCGAATACAAAATCGATGTCAAAGTTGACGGAATCCAACCCGGTGTGACTCCAA
>JBBRZY010000469.1:0-4569 GCA_038252885.1 Anaerolineales bacterium
GCCCAGGTGGCCGCCTGGCGCGCTGGGCTGGCGCACTATCGCACCAGTGCCTTGCAGGTCTGCCGCCAACTGCCCCCGCGCCTGGCCCTGGCCGCGCTCGGCCTGAGCGACCCGGCCCGCAAACCGCCTTCCGCCGTACAGCTTGAGGGCGCGTTGGCGCAGTTGCACGATGACCCCTGGCTCGACCCGGCCGAGGCGCTGGATGGCAAAAAGGTTGAGCGCCACCTGCAGTTGGTGGCGCGGGTGGGCGCGTTCCGTGGCTTCGGCGGGCTATTCCTCGCGCCGCCCAGCGTCACCTGCCCCGGCGGCCAATTTCTCGTGAACGACGGCGTGGGCCAATGGCTGCTGACCGCCGACCGCTTTAACGCCACGCTGCACCGCGCCACCACGCCGCCCACCGGCCAAGAGGCCACGCAGCCGCCGTTCTACAAACTGGATCCACGCGGCAAGGTCACGCGCGGCAAGCACAGCGCCACGTTCCCCGAGTTGGCCGGCAGCCAAAGCTCCGCCGCCGACGCCACCACCCTGGCCGTCACCACGCCGCTGTCGCACGCCGTCTTCCTCGTCGCCTTCGTGGAGCGCGCATGACCACCAGCGCCGAGGTCGTCATCGTCGGGGCCGGGATCGCCGGCATCACCCTGGCCTACGAGTTGGCCGTGCGGCGCGGCCTCAAGGGCGTGGTGTTGGTGGATGAGCGCCCGCCCCTCAGCCTCACCAGCGACAAATCCACCGAGGCCTACCGCAACTGGTGGCCCGGCCCAGATAACGCCATGGTCAGCCTGATGAACCGCAGCATCGACCGGCTAGAAGCGCTGGCTCACGAGAGCCACAACGTCTTCCGCCTCAACCGGCGCGGCTATGTTTACGCCACTGCCGACGCGGCGCGGGTCGCCCAGTTCCAGCGCGCGGCCGACGCCGCCGCCGCGCAGGGTGCCGGCCCGCTGCGCGTGAACGACTACAGCCCGCACCACAGCGAAGGTTTCGAGAGTCCACTCACTGGGGCCGACCTGCTGACCGACCCGGCCCTCATCCGGCGGCACTTCCCCTACCTCACGGAAAGCACGCTGGCCGTCATCCACGCCCGGCGCTGCGGCTGGTTCTCGTCCACCGAGTTCGGCACCTACCTGCTCGATCAGGCCCGCGCCGCCGGCGTCGAGTTGATCACCGCACCGGTCATTGGTGTGCAGGTCGTCAACGGCGGCGTGCGCGGCGTGCAATTGGGTGACGGCCAGACCATCGCCACCGGCACGCTCGTCAACGCCGCCGGCCCGCTCGCCAACGCCCTGGCCGCGCAGCTGGGGCTGGAGTTGCCGCTCTTCTGCGAGCGCCATGCCAAGCTGGCTTTTCACGATGACCAACGCCTCATCCCGCGCGACGCGCCCATGCTGATCTGGGCTGACCCGCAACGCCTTCCGTGGGACGACGACGAGCGCGCCTTCCTGGCCGAGGACGACGAGACGCGCGCACTGACCGAGGAATTGCCATCTGGCGTCCACCTGCGCCCCGAGGGCGGCGGCGGCAGCGATGTGGTGCTCATGCTCTGGGCCTACGACGCCCACCCCGTACCGCCCACCTGGCCCCTGAGCTTCGACCCATCCTTCCCCGACGTCGTGCTGCGCGGCCTCAGCACCATGATCCCCCAGCTCGCCGCCTACCTCGGCCAGTCGCGCCGCCCGATGCTCGATGGCGGCTACTACATCAAGACCCGCGAGAACCGCCCACTGATTGGCGCGCTGCCGGTGGCGGGCGCATACATCGTCGGCGGCTATTCCGGCTACGGCCTCATGGTCGCCGCCGGCGGCGCGGAACTGCTGGCCGACTACCTCACCGGCAGCACCCTGCCCGCCTACGCCCCCGCCTTCGCGCCCGAGCGCTATGCCGACCCGGCCTACCTAGCGCGCATTTCCCAAGCCGACGACGGCGGGCAGTTGTAGCCACCAGCGATGACCTCGATGAAGTTGATGACCTTGAGCGCTTGCATTAGTCAGCCCCATTTCGTCACACTACCTTCCCAGCCCGCGCAGGTCACACCTGCCCAAACGCTCTTTGTTTGGGTGATGGCCCACAGGGCTACGGGCTTCGTCCTGCCTTGCCGCGGTTTTAGCGAAGCACCCCTTTGGGGCAACCGCCGAGGTCACAGCCGGCCATCATCTGCACTCACAGGCCCGCGCTCAGCGGCCTCCAACCCTTGGCCGTCGCCACATACCTTCGTGAAAATTCGTGTCCGTTGTGCTGGCCCTATTCGCGCCTACGCATCAATCTATTACCAACCCTCGGCCCCTGCCCACGCCTTATGCTGCCCGACACCCCCAGCCTCCCCCTTCGTGAAAATTCGTGGCAAAAATCCCCGTGCTAAATAGCGCACCCCCGCCTCCCGCCCCACCCGCCGAACTCACCACCCTGCGCGACGCCTGGCGCAGCGAGTGGCCCACCGCCCTCGGCCTGTGGAGCAAGTTCACGCGCCTGGGCGAGCCGCACTGGTGCTTCTCCAACGCCGAGGCCGAAGCCGAAGGCCTCAGCGGCAGCTTCGCCATGATCCGCCTGACCGACCAGGCCATCGTCGTCAACCTGGCCCTCGTGCGCGCCAGCCAGCTTGAGCGCTTCGGCCGCGAAATTCTGGCGCACGAGATCGGCCATCACGTCTACGCCCCGGCCGACCTCGACGACCACGCCCGCATGATCGCCCGCATGCGCTGGGGCTTGCCCACCAAGGAGCACCTGGCCCCCTTCATCAGCAACCTCTACACCGACCTGCTCATCAACGACCGCCTGCAGCGCAGCGCCGGCCTGAGCATGGCCGCGGTCTTCCTGGCCCTCGGCAGCGACGCCACCGACCCACTGTGGACGCTCTACATGCGCATCTACGAAATCCTGTGGCGCTTGCAGACCGGCACACTCGCCCAGGGCGCGCTCACCGACGCGCTGCAAGGCGATGCCCACCTGGGCGCGCGCCTCATTCGCTCCTACGCCCGCGACTGGCTCGAAGGCTCCGGCAAATTCGCGGCCCTGTGCCTGCCCTACCTGCTGGAGAACGACGGCCAGGCCACGCAAGAAATTCTGAAAGGCTGGCGCGACACCCAGAACGCCGGCGCGGGCGGCATGCCCCATGGCCTCACCCAGATGGACCCCGGCGAGCGCGAGAGCGCCCAACACCCGTCACTCGACCCGGCGCTCTCGGGTTTGGGCAAGCCCAGCGACAAACCGGCCGCGGGCCGCAGCCAAGGCCAAGGCCGCGAGCCGTTTCAGTTTGGCGAAATCCTGCGCGCGCTCGGCCTGCCGCTCAGCGAGCACGAGGCCGCCATCCGCTACTACCGCGAGCGCGCCGGGCCCTACCTTGTGCCCTTCCCCAGCCGTGAGCGCCCCGAGAGCACCGAGCCGCTGCCCGAAGGCTTGGAGCCGTGGGACATCGGCGCGCCGCTCGAAGCGGCCGACTGGACCGAGAGCGTCATGCTCAGCCCCACCATCATCCCCGGCCTGACCACCGTGCAGCGCGTGTGGGGCACCACCGAGGGCAGCCAGCCCAAGCGCGAGCCGCTCGACCTCGACCTGTACGTCGACTCATCCGGCTCCATGCCCAACCCGCAGGTCAACCTCTCTTACCTCACGCTGGCCGGCGCGATCATGGCGCTGTCGGCGCTGCGGGCCGGCAGCCGCGTGCAGGCCACGCTGTGGAGCGGGTCGCACCAGTTCACCACCACCCACGGCTTCATCACCGATCAGCACCAGATTCTGGAGATCCTCACCGGCTTCTTCGGCGGCGCAACCGCCTTCCCCATCCACGTCCTGCGCGACACCTTCCAAGATCGCACGCCCGCCGACCGCCCGGCCCACGTGCTCATCATCTCCGACGACGGCGTGACCACCATGTTCGACAAAGATGAGCACAACGTCAGCGGCTGGGACATCGCCCGCCTGGCGTTAGACCAAGCGCGCGGCGGCGGCACGCTATTGCTCAACCTGTATCAAGACTGGCGCAAGAACGCCGACCTCCTGCGCGCCAACAGTGAGCAGGGCTGGAACGTCCACGCCGTGCGCACCTGGGAAGAGCTGGTCGCCTTCGCCCGCTGGTTTAGCCGCCTCAAATACGGCGGCCGAGAGAGGCAGTAGCCGCCCATGGACCTCGAAGGCCCGCCGCTCGAAGCCCTCACCCGCCGCCTGGCCGAATGCCCCGCCGACTTCCTGGTCGAGCCGCGCGTCGGCGCCACCGGCCAGGTCGCCGTCGCCGCTGTCGTCGCCGACCTGCTGCGCGCCCTGGGCGGCCCGCCCCTTACTCCCGCCCAGCGCGCCAGCTTTCAGCCGACCAACGCCAAGCGCTACCGCAACTGGCTCCAACTCGTGCTCATCACCGCCTGGCTGCTGCACGATCCGTGGTTCCAAACGCAAAAGCGCTTCGGCGCGGCCGCCGGCGACTTCCTCACCGGCGGGCTGGCGCAGCTCAGCGCCCTCACTTCCGCCGGGGTCTATGTCAGCGACCCCGACCGGCGCGAGGAGCTCGTGCGCCTGGCCCTGCGCGAGTTCGGCCTGCGTCCCGCCGGCGAAAGCGTGCCCCAGGCCCAAGACCGCCTGACC